>CBDUSM010000190.1:0-3930 GCA_965369825.1 uncultured Bacteroidales bacterium | reverse complement strand
ATTTCTGATATGAAATTTCGAAACATATTTTTTTTCCCTATTTCCCTATTAATTATTGTCCTGACTTTCTCAAATTGTCAGGACAATAAAAAAAGTGGAATATTGGTTAGATTTCCCAAAATCTCAAAGCTTGTTCCCATAACATCTGGTCCTGAGGAACATCTTTTTGCGAGTTATTATGGAATAAACTCCTGGAGTGCAAATCAAAAATATGCAACCGTATTGGAAACGAATGTTAAATTCAGAATACCCACAGAAAACGATACCGCCACATTAGGGCTTGTCGATATGGAAACACATGAATTTATTCCGATAGCAAAAACAAGGGCATGGAACTTTCAACAGGGCTGTATGGCACATTGGTTGGCAACATCACCGGATTCTTTGATTATCTATAATGATTATATCGACGGGAAATTCGTATCGGTTATCCTGAATGTATTTACCATGGCAGAAAGAATAATCCCGCATCCGGTCAGCGCTGTTTCCCCAAATGGTAAAGAAGCCATATGTATTAACTTTGCAAGACTTCGGATTACCCGCTCCGATTACGGATATGGCGGTGACGGTCAGGACCCGAAAAAAGACGATCCTTTTCCCGCAGATGATGGATTATTCCTTGTAGATCTTGAAACAGGAAAAACAAAACTCCTTGTTTCTATCGAACAGGTAGAAAGCCTGGTGCCTGCTATTGAGAACACAGGGATGGAATATTTCAATCACACACTTTTTAGCAGGGACGGGAGTAAAATTTTCTGGCTTGCACGGGCCCATAAACATTGGAATACAACCGCTTTTACAGTAAACAAAGACGGAACAAATTTACTAAGATGCTTTCCTGATGAATGGGAAGGTTCACACTTTGACTGGCTTGACGGTAATAATCTTATGGTCAGTGCGAAATATGATGGAAAGGCTTATGGACATATACTTTTTACTGTTGGGAATAATAATTATGAAAGACTTGGCAACGGACTGTTGGATTACGACGGCCATGGAACCTTCTCTCCTGATGGAAAATGGATGATTACTGAAACATATCCTGCTAATGGATCACAAGAGCAAAAGCTTTATCTAATGGATATGGAAACCCAGGCAATATTACCGCTTGGCCGGTTCGTTGAACCTCCTGAATTCACCGGAGGCTGGCGATGTGATTTGCATTCCAGGTGGAGTCCCCGGGGGGATATGACCGGCTTCAACTCAACCTTTACAGGAAGCAGGCAGGTTTATGTTTTTAAATTTGATTAAGGGTTTATTTATTTTGCTTTAAGATATAATAAAACATAAGGGCATCTCTAATAACTGGTTTTGTAATGAGAACGAGCAAATATTCACAAACAATCATTTTAATTCAACCATTTTTTAAAAAATTTGTTGCTTTTATTTTGATAATATTCTGCTTTTTTTCATGTAATAACAGGAGTTCACATATAGAACACCCTAATCAAAATACTAAACCATGGGCTTATTGGTGGTGGATGGGGAATTCGGTAACAAAAAATGGGATTACACAAAACCTCAAAGCTTATAAAGATGCGGGCTTTGGAGGATTACATATTATACCTATCTATGGTGAGAAAGGTGATGAGGTTAATTATATTGAATATCTCTCTCCCTATTGGATGGAGATGCTTGTTCATACAGTTAGTGAAGCGACAGGACCAGGCATGGGCATTGACATGACAACAGGAACAGGATGGCCTTTTGGAGGTCCGAATATATCTTTAAAACATTCGGCTAAGAGGTTTGAATTAATAGAACTTGACCTTACAAGTACAATTAATATTAAAGAGATTACCCAGGGAGTTAAAGGGGGTAAACTGATCTGTTTATCCGCACTTAATGAGAATGGAACATGTGACAATATCACATCATCAATTCAGGAAAATGGAGAAATAAGAAATATTTCAACATATAAAAAAGCATTTGCCCTGATTATAAGACCCACCGGCCAGAAAGTAAAAAGAGCAGCACCTGGCGGTGAAGGATTAGTGATGGATTATTTCAGTAAAGATGCGCTTAATAACTATTTTGAAAGATTCCAATCAGCATTTGATAGCACAAAATTTACATCGGGTAAGGTTCGTGCATTTTATAATGACTCTTATGAGGTGAGTGGGGCAAATTTCACATCTGACTTCCTTGCAAAATTCAACGAATTGAGAGGATACGACTTAACAAACTATCTTCATATTATTGCTGATACTTTGTGTACAGAAACCAGGGAAAGGATTGTGACAGATTATCGCGAAACTTTATCGGATTTGCTTTATAGTGAATTTACTAAAAACTGGGTGCAAAAAAGTAATGAACTGGGTATGTTAGCAAGAAATCAGGCCCACGGTTCTCCCGGAAATATCCTTGACTTATATGGTGAGGCAGATATCCCTGAAACCGAATCGTTTGGCATGAGCGATTTCTCCATTCCCGGACTAAAAAAAGATCCCGATTATGAGGAAGAACGCTTTGGACGTCCCAGTCCCTTTACCATGAAATTTGCATCTTCGGCTGCTCATTTGAAAAACAAGAAGCTGGTGGCGTCCGAAACGGCAACCTGGTTAGGTGATCATTTTAAAGTAGCATTATCACAAGTGAAGCCACAAATTGACGAGCTTTTTACTGCAGGTATCAATCATATAATTTTTCACGGGATAACTTACAATCCACCCGGGAAACCATTTCCGGGAAGACTCTTTTACGCCTCAACAAATTTTGGAACTGAGTCTCATTTCTGGAATGAATTACCGGCATTAAACAAGTATATAGAGCGATGTCAAACGGTTTTACAAAACACAAAGCCTCACAATGATGTGCTCGTTTATTTTCCAATTCACGATCTGTGGGCTAAAGAATCAACCGGGGAGTTAATTATTCATATAGATGTTCATCACTCCCGGAAATGGTTAGAGGAGACAAATTTCGGCGAAGTGGTTTCCCAACTTTGGAAGGATGGTTTTACTTTCGATTATGTTTCAGATAAAATATTAACAGAAGCCCGTATTAAGGACAATGCTATTCAATTTGAAGGTGGGGAATACAAAACCCTGGTTGTTCCAAAATGCACTTATATTCCTGACCAAACAATGGAAAACTTTCTTCGGTTAGCTGAAGCTGGAGCAAATATTATTTTCCTTGAAAAACTGCCTAAAACTGTTGCCGGATTTAATCAGCTTGAATTGCGTGAGAAAAAATTAGCGTTGTTGAAGAAGCAAATAGCACCAAAAGTAAAAATATCGAACGATATTTCATCTGAGCTTTTGAATTGTGGGATTTCACCTGAAGAGATTGCTGCAGCAGGACTTTCTTTCATTAGAAAAAAAGGAGAAAAAGGAATAGTGTATTTTGTATCTAATTTATCTGATAAATTTCATACTGACAATGTAAAATTGTCAACAGAAGCTAAACAGGTAGAGATTTTTGATCCATTATCAGGAAGGAAAGGTATAGCTAACTCAAGAATTGTTGATGGTAAGACAGAGATTCTATTGTACTTAAGTCCCGGGCAATCATGTATATTGCTTTGTTCAGATAAAGCATCAGGGGGAGAAAAATGGCCATGCTATAACTCCTTAAACGACACCATTACAATTGATACAGAATGGACAATTACACCTGTAAGTGGTGCCCCCAAACTGCCAGAGCCGGTTAAAACAAAATACCTCAAATCATGGACTCAATTTGGTGATGATTATGCCGTGTTTAGCGGGAAAGCAGTCTATTCTACTGAATTTGAAATTGATGACAAGTACATTAATATTCCAGTCAGAATAGATTTAGGAGATGTTAGAGAAACAGCCAGGCTAACTATAAATGGTAATGAAATTGGGTTGTTATGGTGCATCCCATACACAACTATAATTCCATCTAACATTCTAAAGCGGAATAATAAAATTGAGATTGAGGTAACGAATCTTTCTTTTAACAGGG
>CBDUSM010000189.1:0-3976 GCA_965369825.1 uncultured Bacteroidales bacterium | reverse complement strand
AGCGGCCGCTTCGTGATTTGCTTCGCAGAAGACTTCTACTGGTCAGACAAAAAAAACTATTATCTTTCTGTCTTCTTTTTAAATTTGTACAAAAAAGAAGAAAATGAAAATTATTGGATTAATTGCCTGTTGTTTAACCTTATTGATTTTTCCCAACTCATCTTTACTTTCTCAGGAAATTCCTGACACCCACAACTGTTATTCAATTCTGGTTGGAAAGGAGGCCAGTAAAGATGGCTCTGTTCTTTTTGCACATAATGAAGATGATTACGGTACCAGAATTGTAAACTGGTATAAAGTGCCTGGAAGGGAGCATGATAATGGAGAGAAGTTACTGCTCAAAAATGGTGGAGAAATTAATCAGGCAACAAAAACCTATAGCTATATCTGGCTGGAAATACCTGAAATGGAATTCTCCGATGGATTTATGAATGAATTCGGTGTAACCATCGCTTCAGATGCGTGTGGATCAAGAGAAGACGACCCGAAACTCGTTAATGGCGGTATTGGTTATGGCTTAAGGATAATTATGGCTGAAAGAGCACGAACAGCTAAAGAAGCCGTTAAGATTGCAGGGAAATTAGTTGAAGAGATAGGATATTCCAGTTCGGGCCGGACCTATTGCATCGCAGACCCGAACGAAGCCTGGGTGTTGGCCATCGTAAACGGACAACACTGGGTGGCACAACGCGTTCCTGATGATGAAGTAGCGGTGATTCCTAATTATTATACCATCAGAGAGGTCGATCTGGCCGATACGATTAACTTTTGGGGATCATCAGACTTAATTCAATATGCTATTGACCGTAGATGGTATACTCCCGCACAAGATGGGAGTTTTATTTTCAGAAATGTATATGGTGATCCAGGATCATTAAACCACAAGGATAATATTTTGAGGATGTGGAGAGGAGTGAATATGTTATCAAGAGATGAATTTGACATAGATGATCAGTTTCCTTTTTCCTTTCATCCAAAAAAGAAAGTCTTTCTATCTGATCTGATGCAAATACTTAGAGATCATTATGAAGGAACAGATCTGGACTTAACAAATAATTACATGGATAAAAATCCGCATGAAACTGAAAACCGGACAATATGTTGTTCTTCTACTCAATATGGTTTTGTTGCGCAGCTTCGAAGTAACTTACCCACTTATATTGGATCAGTTATGTGGCTGGCCCCTTACCGTCCCTGCGTGCATCCGTTTTTTCCCTGGTATGCCGGGATAACTGAAATACCGGATGGTTTTTACAGGGGTAATTTTACCAGCGCCAGGGATGAGCATTTTAGTCCTGATGCAAATTTGTACGAAAAAAATGATTCGCTTGTCTTTTGGTCATTCTATAATAATGCAGAAATGATTGATAAGGATTACAGCAATCTTATTAAAAATGCTCAAAAGAAAAATAACAGACTTGAAAGCAAATGGCTCGAAGAGCAGTCTGCATTTGAAACAACATTATTAACAAAATATTCCAACAATCCTGATACAATTATTAGGATATTAACCAATCGAACTGCTCAACTTGCAGAAGAAGTACTGAAGACAATTAAATAAGCTTGAAGCTTGTAGCTTGTAGCTTGTAGCTTGAAGCTTGTAGCTTAAATACCATCCACCGTATGAAAAAAAACCAATTACTCCCCCTCCTTGCCCTGATTTCACTCTTCTCCTGCTCACCGGATAAATATGAAGATTATACTATTTACGTAGATCCATTTATTGGAACAGGAGGCCACGGACATACTTACCCGGGAGCAACCTGGCCATTTGGAATGGTGCAGTTAAGTCCTGACACAAGGCTGACAGGATGGGATGGCTGTTCAGGATACCATTATTCTGATCATGTTATTTATGGTTTTAGCCATACACATTTAAGTGGAACAGGGGTTCCTGATTATGGGGATATCCTGTTGATGCCAACAATTGGCAAGATTCATCTGAATAATGGTTCAGAAACAGAAACCGAACAGGGGTATGGTTCAAATTTCAGGCATGAAACAGAAATAGCATCTCCCGGTTATTATGCTGTCAGGCTTGATGACTATCAGATCGATGTTGAACTAACCGTTACGCCCAGAACCGGCTTTCATAAATATATCTTTCCTGCTACAGATGAAGCAAATATCATTCTTGACCTGGAACACAGGGATAAGGTTATTGAATCAGAAATAAGGATCATTAACGATCATGAAATTGAAGGCTTTCGCCGGTCTGATGCCTGGGCCAAAGATCAGCACATATATTTTGTGGCTCAATTCTCTCAACCATTCGACACTGCCGGCATTGCCATGAATGACCAAATCATTAGTGATACAATGTATGCAAAAGGAAATGCGCTGAAGGCATTTTTTCGCTTTAACACCAAAAAGAATAAAGAGATTCTTGTTAAAGTAGGCATTTCGGCGGTTAGTGCTGAGGGAGCCAGGAAAAACCTCGATTATGAACTTCATGGCTGGAATTTTAATGTGGCTAAAAAAGTAGCACATGAGGCATGGCACAAGGTGTTGAAAAAAATTAAGGTTAAAGGCGGAACAACAGAACAAAAAAAGACCTTTTACTCTGCTTTATATCACGCTTTTCTGACACCAAATTTATTCATGGATGTTGATGGGCAATACAGAGGTACTGATCTCAACATTCATATGGCAAATAATTTTACAAACTACACCGTATTTTCGCTATGGGACACTTTCAGGGCAGAACACCCTCTTTTTACCATTCTTGAAGAAAAACGAACTGCTGATTTCATTAAAACAATGCTTGCTCACTACGAAAATGGCGGACAGTTGCCTGTATGGGAACTGGCTGCCAATTATACAGGTTGCATGATAGGCTATCATTCCGTTCCGGTTATAGTTGATGCATACATGAAGGGAATCAGGGATTTTGATACCAATCTGGCAATGGATGCCATGAAGCATAGCGCTGATCAGGAACACCTGGGATTAAAGTATTATAAAAAGAAAGGGTATATCCCGTCAAATAAGGAAGGTGAATCCGTTTCAAAAACGTTAGAATATGCCTATGATGACTGGTGCATTGCCCAAATGGCTGAAGAAATGGGAGAACAGGTAGATTACGAAAAGTATATCCGGCGAGCTCAGAATTATAAAAACATCTTTGATCCTTCCACCGGGTTTATGCGGGCTAAGGTTGATGGGTTCTGGTTTGAACCATTTGATCCGTTAGAAGTCAATTTTAACTATACAGAAGCTAATTCCTGGCAATATAGCTTCTATGTTCCTCAGGACATAGAAGGGTTAATTTCCCTGATGGGAGGTAAAAATGCTTTCGAAAAAAAACTTGATAATCTTTTCACCGCAGATTCAAAAACTACAGGTAGAGAACAATCCGATATAACAGGGTTAATTGGACAATATGCTCATGGCAACGAACCAAGTCATCATATGGCATATTTATTCAATTATGTCAATAAGCCATGGAAAACCCAGGAGAAAGTGCGGGAAATAATGGATAATCTTTATTCTGCTGAACCAGACGGGTTATGTGGCAATGAAGATTGTGGACAGATGTCGGCATGGTACGTAATGAGTGCCATGGGATTGTATCCCGTTTGCCCCGGGCAGGATATTTATGCTATTGGCAGCCCTCTTTTTAATGAAATGGCAATTTCTCTGGAAAATGGCAAAACGTTTACCATAATAGCATTAAATAATTCACAGGAAAATAAATACATCCAATCTGCATCGTTAAATAATGAGCCATACGAAAAAAGTTTTATCCGCCACTCTGACATCATGCAAGGCGGAAAACTGGTATTCAAGATGGGGAGCAAACCCGCAAAAGATTGGGCAACTGCAGATGATGCACTCCCCTACTCTGCCATCAATGATGAATTAATTTTGCCCATGCCGTATATTGAAAAAGGAACGGCCGTGTTTATTGATTCAACAGAAGTTGTTATTAAGTCAACAAACCCTGAAGCTACTATCTATTATACCATAGATGGAA
>CBDUSM010000188.1:0-3991 GCA_965369825.1 uncultured Bacteroidales bacterium | reverse complement strand
CAGTTTTTCAAGGACACAAACCCTGATAATCCGGCTCAATTCTTTAAGATTAATGGTAAAACCTGTTTCATGGTTTATCTCTCCCTTTACTGTCACAAACAGAATATAATTATGTCCGTGCCAGTTAGGATTAGAACATTTTCCAAAGATTTCCATGTTTTTTTCGTCCGACCATTCAAGATGAAATAAACGGTGAGCAGCATTAAATCGTTCTCTTCGGGTTACAAATATCATTGGCTTTTATTTATTCTGGTTAAACATTTTTTTGTCCATGGCTCTTGAATGCAATAAAATTGAAACCACTTCAAAGGTTGTATAAAAAACATAAAAAATAAAATACGTAATGATAAACCGCATAGCATCAGTTTTGTTCATCAAAACATAAACAACCAATATGGCAAGGTAAAAAAATAATTTCAGGAAAATAGCAAGCATAAAGGATGTTATGAACCGGGAATGCTTGCGTTCATAAGCTTTGAGAAGTAAATAATGAATGACCATGGTTACTGCAAAAAAGAAAGGAAAAAGGTAGGGTAATGTTGGAGTTAACAGGTTTTTTGGCAAAAAGTAAGAAATAGACAGAGCAATAATTCCAAAGATCAGAGAAAAGGCAAATAAGCGGGATAAGAAATTAAGATAAGCAGATTTCATTTGACAGTTATTTATTTTTGAGAAAGTCTTTGATTACATAATAAATAGAAAGGGAGACTGCCCCTAAAGAGAGGATGATGGTGAAGATTGGGAATTTAATCTTCAGCCAGGCGTCCAGCTTAATACCTGCATATACTCCGGCAAGGATAATAAAAAGCATCTGGAAGGCAATGCTTGAGTACTTCGCATAACTATTAAGCGACTTTTTCCTTGAGTTTTGGTCCGTCATACTCAGTTTGGATCTTTTCGGTTTTGTACCCGGCATTATCCATATTACATGTACCTGTAAATTTGGCACCTGGTTCAATCGCTAGTTTATTGGTAGTAATATCTCCATGAATTTTTGCTGAAGCTTTAAGAGTAAGCAACTCAGAGATAGTAATCTGTGCTTTGGCCTCGCCTGATATTTCAGCATTTTTACAAATAATTTCTCCCTCAACACGGCCTGTTTCCCCAACAATAATTTTGCCTTTGGAATGGATTGATCCAACCAATGATCCATCAATGCGGATATCACCATTCGATTTAATGTCGCCTTTGATAGTAGTGCCGGCACCTAATAAATTAATGGATGGGGCATCGGGTATATTATTTTTTGCCATAATAAATTGTATTTAGGATAAGACGCTGATCATCTTATGGAAAGATGCAAAGGTAATAAAATATACAAAGGATTATTTAGTGCCGGAAACATAATTTTTTGTAAAAAACCTCAGGTATTGATCCGCATCCTTATTCTGGTAAAAGGTTTTATAATTATCGCCTGATAACACAAAATGCTGGTAATCGAGAGGAT
Organism: uncultured Bacteroidales bacterium; assembly: GCA_965369825.1. GTDB lineage: Bacteria > Bacteroidota > Bacteroidia > Bacteroidales > JAGONC01 > JAGLWB01. The sequence continues at coordinate 2,544 of CBDUSM010000188.1, read as the reverse complement.
GTATGTTTGAAAAAACGTAGTCGCTGTTTTTTATTCCCGAATAATAAGCCAGGGCATTCTCCTTATTTTTGAAGCTGCTTATTGTTATCATCTGACGGCTATTATCAAGGAGAACACTACTTATTGTAAGGTTATCAAGTTTATGGTATTTCATGTGGTAGTCAGAGATCTTAACCTTGGTTGCATTTACATTTACTTGCAATGCATTTACGATCAAAATATAAAAATGAATGATATCCGGCTCGTAAATATAAGGTGAGGTCTCTTCAATTTGCTCCTCCCCGGAAGTTACAATAGTCCCGTCTTCTAATATTTGTTCAGGGATATCAGAAGACCCATTTAAGTGGCTTAAGATATTTTGAGCTAATGGCGTTACCTCATGAGAAGGGTACCGGGTAATAATGTCCTGTAACCCAAAAACCAGCGAATCAGTTCCATCAGTTCTCCCCTTAGCCAACGTCCTCAGGTATTCAAATTTCGGAATAAGGTCTTTATCTTCAGTGTAGCTGGAGATAGCCTCATCTGTATATATTTCAACCATTAAATATTGCTCATTCATATAGGCCTGGTCTGTTTCTTCATAAAGTGAGGCAGCCTTATTTTTTTGTGCGAGTAATACAAGATTATAATCGGGGTCGATAATAATTTTGGCATAATCACTATCCGGATAATCCCTCACCATGAGGTTTCTGATATATTCCAGCTTTTCTTCGTTGTTTTGTTGTTGATATATTTTATACAGGTGATAAAAGGATTCCAACACATATTCGTTATCCGGGAAACGATCAATAAATTCATCAAATGTTTTAATAGCGTTTGGGTAATCATTAATTCCCTCTTTGTAGATATAGCCTGCTTTATATAGTGCTTCTGCCACCATAACATCGGAAGCATCCATCAGTTCTTGTGTAAGCGGCAGATTTTGGAGATAATATTCAGGTTTCATCGGGTCGGAAATAAAACTTTTTGTGCTGTCTGATTTAATAGTGTCAACTTCTACAATTTCATCCTCATAGCCATACGATATCATTTGTTTGTTCTTTATTCTCCACAAATCTTCAAGCTTCCTGTTCCCCCATTTTTTAATAAATTCGGTATACCCATAACTAAGCGTTGATGGGTTATAGAAATACCATTTTCCGCCGGAAAGGCGTTGGACATTTTGTTTTGTTTGGAAGCTTTGTGATGTCATGGCCAGATTTTGCTGGCGTAACATCTCCTCTTGTTTTTTCTTTTTTTCTTCCTCTTTATAAGCTGCTATAAATTCCTGAATGATTGCGTTCCTATCTTTTTCTGACATCCTGGCAAGGTCTTGCAAACTATCCTGCACCTGGACGATAAGAATATTTGTTACCAGATCGGTCAGTGTTTCGGTTTTACTTGCAATGCCTTCATAATCAGGGAAATCGCTGGGGAGGAACATCATTGAACTATCATAATAGGCCTGTGCACTGATGTAATCAGGGTATGAATAATATAAATCGGCAAGTTTTAGTGCAGAAATGGCTTTTTGGTAGTTGTTCGTAAGACTGGTACTTACCGAGATCTTGTAATAATGAATAGCAAGTGTGTCGTTACCCTCTCGAATGGCTATCTCAGCCAATGCATAATAAATCTGGTCCTGGTACTCTTTGTTTTTTTCATCTTTGAGCATCTTCTCCAGTTTCTTGATGACTAGTTTACTGTTACCTGTTGATGCATCATACGATTGCGCCAGGTTGATTTTGGCATTGAATGCCATCTCATAGGGAGGATTACGTTTTACTACCTTCGTATAATATTCAGTAGCAGCTTCATAATCTTTGTTTAACTGGTATATCTGTCCGAGGATAAATTCCATTCTGGTTAGCAGGAGCTTATCCCGATTATCGCTCAATGCATTTTCGAGTGGTGTGATTGCCTGATTATATAAATCCTGTTTGATATAAAAGTCTGCATAAACAGATGATAACCTGGCTTCTGCATTTCTTGAAACAGGTTCTTTCAGGATTTTGCTTTGAACCAGGTCTAACAATGATTGTGCTTTGTCCCAATCTTCCAGTTGAATATACGTGTCGGCCAGCCATATCATAGCATCATACTTGATGGGATCGTCCTGGAATCGTTTGATTATATAATCAAACGTTCGTTTGGCCATATTGTATTCATGCTTATAAAAATAGGCCGTACCGATAAGTAAATAACTATCGTCGATCCATCTCACGTATTCTTTATCATTAAAATACATTGAGTGACGCTGGATGACCAGGGTGGCTTTCTCAATGGCTCTGTCCATATATGGATTAAGAGACAAACTACTCTCTTTGGTTCCATAATTAAAAACAGGAAGCACAAACGTGTAATTTTCCTGAGCAAGATTTAATAATTCCAGTTCACCCTCTTTAAGACTTTCTTTCCCATTCCAATAAGCATTATAATGAGCAGTCAGGTTGTGATACACCCTTCGTGAAAAGGTATTCTTTTTGGTTGAACACGACCAGAAAAAAGATAATAATAATACGATTATTATTAATGGAATAGATGAATATGTTTTGTTCAAATTCA
>CBDUSM010000187.1:0-4018 GCA_965369825.1 uncultured Bacteroidales bacterium | reverse complement strand
ACCTCCCCATTCTCTTCCCTTTCCTGTTAAAACACCGGTAAATTCATTTCTCAATCTTTTATACTGACCGAAAAGGAACCCAATCTCTCTTCCACCAACACCAATATCACCAGCTGGCACATCTGTATTGGGGCCGATATGACGGAATAATTCGGACATAAAACTCTGACAAAAATGCATTACTTCGTTATCTGATTTTCCTTTAGGATCGAAATCAGATCCACCTTTTCCACCACCCATTGGAAGGGTTGTCAAACTGTTTTTAAATACCTGCTCAAAAGCAAGAAACTTAAGCATGCCAAGGGTTACTGTGGGGTGAAAACGTAATCCGCCTTTGTAAGGGCCAATTGCACTATTCATTTCAATCCGGTATCCTTTATTCACCTGGACTTCCCCCTTATCATCAACCCACGGAATTCTAAACAATATAACTCTTTCAGGTTCAACACAACGTTCCAGAATCTTAGCAGCTTTGTACTTGGGGTTCTCTTCAATAAAAGGAATGATAGACTCAACAACTTCCTCTACAGCCTGGTGAAATTCCATTTCACCCTGGTTCTTAGCGATGACTTGCGCCATGAAATCTTTGACCAGTTGGTCATGCATTTGGTTTGCCATATTTATGGATTTTTAAATTAGTAATATATTAATTATTAGCCTATTATAATAGCCTACTTTAAAAGCAAGCAATATTAATTAAAATATTTTGAATAAGAACAAGAAAAAAGTGTTTTTTTTGTTCTGTTTATTGCAGTTGAACACGGGTAAGATTAACTTCGCATCCAGGTGTTTTAACTATTGAACAATAAAAATTTGTTGTGGTTAAAAAAAAATCACATAGATTGATTGCCGATTATGGAGAATCTTGTAACTTTAGGCTTCATATCGAAGATAACATTTTCAATGCTGAATTGCTGTATTTATCAAATTTTCAGAAGAAAAATATATGAAAAAGAAGGGAACTGAAGAAAAAAAGAAATCAGAAAACAATGCCACTAGCCCTGAATTGTACCAGTACTTACTAGCAGAACGGCTTAAAGAATTATCCTGTATAAATCAAACCTCCCAAATACTCAGAGAAGGTAAATCCATAGAAGAATCACTGCAGCAAATCAGTGAGATACTACCAAAAGCATGGCAATATCCTGAGTTTACCGTTGCCAGAATCACATTCCGTGGCATGGAATTTACCAGTTCAAGCTTCAAAGAAACCCCTTGGTTTCTTAGTTATCCTTTTGCCACTATTGATAACCAGGAAGGTAGAATCGAAGTGTATTACCTGAAAGAGTTTCCATCCTCTGACGAAGGGCCATTCTTAAAAGAAGAGCGAGACCTGATCAATAACCTCGCCGGAATAATTACAGGCTATTTAAACAGCGTTAAAGGAAAAGCTTTTATTAAAAAAGCAATTACTGATAAATCTGTATTGGAAAAATTTGCACCGGTAGAGAAAAGATCCAAATACAGCCGGCAATTATTACAATCATTTCTCGATAAAAGCAATCATAACAGAGACATCTACCATGACCTGATGCCATTTAAAGTTAAAGAAATTTTGTTGGTTGCAAGCCTTTATGATGCATATACCATAGAAAAGGAGGGTAAATTCTCTGAGCATGTACTTGAAGATTACCATCAACTCAACCTAACATCCATACCCCGGATTACCGGCGTGTCAACCCCGGAAGAAGCAATGGAGGAATTGCGAAAGAAACATTTTGACCTGGTGATTATCATGGTTGGCGTTGATAAAAAAGCACCATTAGGCCTCAGCTGTCAAGTTAAAAATGAGTTTCCTTACATTCCTGTTTTTCTCCTGTTGAATAATAACAGTGACCTTGCATTTTACAAGAAACAGGGTGAAAAAACAAAACACATTGATAAAATATTTATCTGGAATGGCGAATCAAAAATGTTCTTTGCCATGATCAAACATGTTGAAGACAAAATCAATGCCGAGAATGACACAAAAGTAGGACTGGTCAGGATTATTCTCCTTGTTGAAGATTCAGCCATTTACTATTCCAGGTATTTACCCTTACTTTACAGTGTGGTGATGGATCAAACCAAACGCATCATGGATGATGTCAGCACAGACGACCTTTACAAAGTCCTAAAACTCCGGGCCAGGCCAAAAATCCTGTTAGCAACAACTTATGAGGAAGCGCTGCGTATTATTAATCATTTCAAAGAATACATGCTTTGTTTGATCACGGATATGAAGTTTGAGAAAGAGGGCCGTTTGGATGAAAATGCCGGTGTAAGCCTGATCACAAATATCCGTAAAAAGTTTCCTCGATTGCCGATCATTTTACAATCATTCGAAATAAAAAATGAGCACATTGCTCACGAACAAAAAGTGACCTTTATAGATAAAAACTCAGAAACCCTGTCACAGGATTTTAAAAGTTTTATCACTCATTACCTGGGTTTCGGAAATTTCGTATACAAAAATAGTAAGGGAAAACAGATTGCTATTGCCAAATCGCTTGATGAGTTTGAAAAACACCTGAGAACGATCCCGGATGATTCAATTCTTTATCATGCCAGACGTGATCATTTTTCATTATGGTTAATGGCCCGTGGAGAGATACAAGCAGCAAAAGTCCTTCACCCACGACGTACTTCCGATTTTAAAAATGCTCCAAATATCAGGGAATACCTTATCAGTATTATCAATAAATTCAGAGATGAAAAGGACAGGGGAATGGTTATCCCTTTTAAGGCAACCTCTCTTCTCGATGAAAAAAATATTGTTAGCCTGATGCCAGGATCCCTGGGTGGTAAAGGCAGGGGTGTGACTTTTATCAACAACCTTATCTATAATTTTGATTTTTCGGCGCATGTGCCCAACATTAACATAAGGGCACCCATCACGGCTGTTATAGGAACAGAAGAATTTGAATATTTCCTGCAGCGAAATAAATTATTTGATGTAGTCCTGAATCATCACAATTATGAAGAGATAAAACGACTATTCATCAAAGGGAACCTAACCCAAACGTTGATCAGCAAACTAAAAGTTGTTTTAAAAAACATAACCAAACCTATAGCTGTCAGATCATCAGGATTGTTTGAAGACTCAATGATGCAGCCTTTTGCCGGTATCTTCGAAACCTTTTTGTTGCCCAATAATCATCCTGATTTTAATGTTCGCCTCGAACATCTTATGAATGCCATCAAAATGGTTTTTGCATCCGTTTACTCACCGATCTCCCGCTCTTATATTGAGGCAGTTCATTATAAAATAGAGGAAGAAAAGATGGCAGTGGTAATCCAGGAAGTAGTAGGGAATCAATTCGGCAACACCTATTATCCTCATATTAGCGGAGCAGCTCAATCATACAACTACTATCCTTTCTCACATATGAAACCCGAAGAGGGCTTTGCTGTTATTGCCCTCGGACTGGGAAAATATGTTGTTGAGGGTGAAAAAGCATTTCGATTTTCTCCAAAATACCCAAATGCGGTCATAGATTCTCCAAAAGATCAATTCCGTAATTCTCAGGTTAACTTTTTTGCTGTTGATATGAGTAAAAAAAATATTGACCTGTTGGAAGGAGATACTGCCGGACTTATTCGATTGGATATAGATGATGCAGAAATGCACGGGACACTGAACCACAGTGCTTCTGTTTACGATATAGATAATAACAGAATTACGCCCGGCTTGTCAGTACCCGGTCCAAGAATCCTGAATTTTGCCGATATCCTAAAGTACAATTACGTACCACTGGCACAAACCATTGAAATAGTCCTTGATGTTGTAAAAGAAGCCCTCGGATCCCCTGTTGAAATTGAGTTTGCAGTAGATCTGAAAAAAGACAACAACTACAAAGCATCCTTTTATCTGCTTCAGATAAAACCCCTGATTGGAAGTGCCCAGGACTACAAAATCAACATGTCAGAGATCGATAAAAATAAAATAATACTTTATACGGTGAAGGGAATGGGAAACGGATTGATCAGTAGCAGTTGCGATGTAGTTTACATCGACCGGACCAAGGTTGATAAAAGC
>CBDUSM010000186.1:0-4020 GCA_965369825.1 uncultured Bacteroidales bacterium | reverse complement strand
TTATGGGGTTGATTGGGAGTTAATAAGTACACATATGCTTTACGGGAGTGTTACTGATGTTGACTTTGTTAATAAGAATACTGGTTTTCTGCTAACTTATGATGCATTTGGGGTACCATCTACATCTGCATACAAAACAACCAATGGAGGTAATACCTGGCTCGCCATTACCTCTCCTTTTGCACCTCCTAATGTTATAAGTTTTATTGACGAACAAACAGGTTATCTTGCTCATTATAATTGGGAAGACTGGTTTCTTAAAACCACCAACGGAGGTAGCAGTTGGGTGGTGATAGGAAACAACTTAAATATGTATGATGAATATGACATTTATTGTTTAAGATTCCACGATAATCTAATGGGTATACTTTCTTTAGAATCTGGCATTTACCAAACCCTTACCGGGGGCCAGGAGTGGACTCAAAAACAATACGGCGAATTCGAGGATTTAGCTATTGAGAATTGGCCGGTTTGTTTTGCTGCCGGTTGGAGTCGTGTTTACCGCTCAAATGACGGGGGAAGCACCTGGAACAAAATTGAATCACTTAATTCTTATCGGTTTTATGATATTTTTGTTCTAAACAATGACACTATTTTTCTTGCTGGTTATGATAAGGCAATAGTCCGTTCAAAAGATGGAGGAAATACATGGGAACAGTTACCCGTAAACACCCCACATGATATTACCTTCAAATCAATTGCTTTTTCTACCCCTGAGCTTGGTATTGCCGTAGGGGCCGGAAATTATGAAACGATGGTTTATACTGATGATGGGGGAGATTCATGGCATCCTTATCCTTCCATAACAACATCAACAATCACTCATATTGAATACCTGGATGAATTAACTGGGTTGATGTTTGGTGGTAGTGTTATTCTTAAAACTGAAGATGGAGGGATTACCTGGACAAATAACACAACTGACAAACAACAGCTTGAGATCTATCCTAATCCTTTCCAGGAAACTATCAGTATTCTGATTCATGACAATACCAGTACGGATATAACATTGGAAATCTACAGTATTAACGGACAACGTGTGTTCAGGAAAACTGTGGATATTAATTCTCTGAGAAATATCAAGGTAGGATTTTTACCTTCCGGGATATATTTGATTCAGGTAACCATAAATGGCATTAATTACGTAGCAAAAGCTGTTAAATAGGGATGCATCCCTTAAAACCAAAACACCTTTCCCATCGTTTTCTACTTTTTTATTCTTACTTTTGGCAACTAAATTTCTGAAAGAAAATTTCCTACGATATTAAAGGCCATGAACAGACGATTTGATCCCAAGGAAAATTATTTAAAGACGAAACAACAAATCGGATATGTTTCCCGGAAAGAGAGCACACAGGCCGATTACGACAGAATAGGTTTTATGTCGGGGCTGGAAGTCCATCAACAATTAAAAACCAAAGAGAAACTTTTTTGTCATTGCCCTGCAGGCATTTACAACGATCATGACAATTATGATGCGGAGTTGGTCAGGCATATGCGCCCTACATTAAGTGAATTGGGTGAATATGATGGCACAGCCCTTATGGAGTTTAAGACAAAAAAAGAGATCATATACCGGATCAAAAATGAAACAGCCTGCACTTACGATGTGGACGACACCCCTCCTTTCCCTCTCAACAGAGAAGCACTTGATATAGCTATTGAGATATCATTGCTTTCAAAACTGAATGTGGTTGGGGAAGTTCATATTACCCGTAAACAATATCTTGACGGCAGTATACCTACCGGATTTCAGCGTACAGCAATCATTGGAGTTGAAGGTGAAATCCAGCTCAAACATAAAAAAATCAGACTTATACAACTCAGCCTGGAAGAGGATGCCTGCAGGGAGGTTTCTGATATAGGCCATGTGAGGACATTCCAGACCGACAGGCTGGGCATGCCCCTTATTGAGACAGTAACATATCCTGATTGTGTAAATCCTGATGAGGTTATGGAAGCGTGTAATTACATTCGTTTCCTTAATAGAAGTACAGGGAAGGTTAGAACAGGGATTGGAGCAGGACGTCAGGATGTTAATGTAAGCTGCCGTGGTGGTACAAGAGTAGAAATAAAAGGGGTGTCGCATACAAAATGGATTCCCGAACTCACGCATAATGAATGCTTCAGGCAATGGGCATTACTGCATGTAAGAGAAGAGCTGAAGAAAAGGGTAAAAAATCCTTCCAAATGGTCGATAAGTCATAAAAAGATCTCAAATCATAAATTTAACTTCAGGTATGCCCCTCTGACAGAAGCCAGGAAAAAACATAACAAAATCGTGGCTGTAAACCTTCCCGGCTTTAAGGGGATATTATCACACTTTACTCAACCCGGCAAAATATTTGCCAATGAATTGTCGGGCCAGTTAAAGGTGATAGCATGCTTAGATTTACCTAACATGACCCATTCAGAAGAATTAAAATCACTGATTGCTGCAAAAGAATGGGAGATACTTAGAAAGTTACTGAAATCGAAGGATGACGATGCACAACTGATTTTCTGGGGTCCTGAGGCTGATGTAGCTACTGCATTGGAAACGATAGAAGAAAGGTGCAGAATGGCGTTTGAGGGAATTCCCAATGAAACACGGAAATCGTTCGTAGATGGCACAACCATCTTTGAAAGGGTGCTGCCAGGTGCCGACAGGATGTACCCCGATACCGACTCTCCTCCAATACCTTTAGAAGATGAGGATATTGTATCACTCGGAAAAAACCTGCCTGATGATGTGATCGACAGGTACCACCAAATGAAAAAGTGGGATATTCCCGAAGATACATACACATACATTTTTAAAAAGAATCATTTTCTGTTAATTAAGCGAATTATTGAAGAATTAAACATTGATCCAAAATTTGTGGGCACCTTTTTTGGGCATCGTTTGAAGTTTGTTGAAGGGCATTATCTCCCTGCTGAGGCATTCAATTATAATATCCTCTTTGCGTTGTTCCGATATCTGAAAAACAAAAACCTGGATTTTGAACTCGCTTATAAAATGCTGCCTGTTCTCTACGAATACCCTAAAATGGATTTTGAGTCTGTTTTGACTATCATTAAATACAAAAAGATGTCAAAAAAAGAGATCCTCAATCATATATCATTCTTGAAAAATAAATTTTCAGAAATCAAACGTACTGACAGCCCCCAGAATGAAACAAACTGGATTATGGGTGAATTGAGGCCTCTCGCTTTAGGGAATGTATCAATGAAAGAGCTAAGTAAAGCTATCAAAGAAAATAATTAATTTGAATATTAGCATTAAATATCCATCATATGACCGACGATTTTTTCCAGGGATATAAAGGAGAAGCACTTGAAGTGCTGAAAAAGTTCAATACCCGGGTATGGGGACAAGCTGTGATAGGAACAACACGGGGCAGGTTTACAGGGACTATTTTGCCACGAGCCGAAAACGATGACGATCAGCATATTGTTTTAAAAATACCAACCGGATATAATGTTGGTGTTGATATCCGCACCATCAATGAAATGAAGGAAACCGGCTATAAAAAGGCTGTTTATCAGATACCTGAGAAGGAGTTCCCCATCACGCCCGGCTTGCCCAATGTAAAGCTATTCGGAACAGGGGGCACTATTGCTTCACGCCTCGATTATCGGACAGGGGCTGTTATACCTGCTTTCTCGCCCGGAGAACTTTATGGCGCTGTTCCTGAGCTGGCTGATATCTGCAACCTAAAAACCGAAAAAGTATTTGCTGTGTTCAGTGAAAACATGGGCCCGGCACAATATATTAAACTGGCAAAAGCTATTGGAAAAGAGATTGAAAATGGCATTGATGGGATAGTTATCGGACATGGCACCGATACCCTTCATCATACCGGAGCTGCATTAACATTTATGGTGCAAAATTCGCCTGTTCCCATTGTTTTGGTCGGATCGCAACGATCGTCAGACAGGCCAAGTTCCGATGCATCCCTAAATTTAATGCATGCAATGAATGCTGCCGGAAATGCTGATATTGCTGAGGTAATGGTATGTATGTTTGGTCCGACATCT
>CBDUSM010000185.1:0-4054 GCA_965369825.1 uncultured Bacteroidales bacterium | reverse complement strand
AAGTAACAAACACCTGATTGTAATTTGTTGGATTGATGGCAATATCAGTCGCGTACCTGTTTGGCAAACCCACACCATTGTCATCTACCCTGCTCCAGTTTGTTCCGCTGTAGGTTCCTCCCTTAATCCATAACTCTCCATTTGTTGGTGTAACAGAGTAACCTTCATCAATAGTATTGTACGGTGTTTTAATAGATGGTAACAGTTCCCACAGGTGCCTCTATTGTCATAGCCTTTTCGATAGTAAGAGTACCGGATTCATTATAGGTACCTTTTACAATGCTTAAGATACCACCGGTTGTGACGCCTGACACTCCCTGTGTTACGGTTGAATAAGGTCTAAATATTGTTCCATCATCACCGCCCAGAGTATGCCCTTTATCAACATACTTAACATTTGATCCCGGGAATGTTTGAAGGGCACTCTCCAGGCTATTATTTTCAAAACTGACACCTTTATTATATCCCCCACCCGAAGTACAACCTCCACTTGTATGAATACCTATTGTGTAATTAGTTCCATAATATATTACCGGACTACCTGAGCCTGCATTCCATGTATCGACTTCATATTTCCAGTATACTTCTGAGGCCCCAATATATACTTCCCCAAGGTTGGGACCCGTATGTGTTTGCTGGACTTTAGTTTGATAATTATTACCTCCTGTTGATCCTATCGGATCATTATCTTTTCCACATCCTGTGATACGTAATGTGGTTGGGCTGTAATCTTTTGTCATTCTATAAAAATCGTTTTGGGCTTGATAAGGCATAAGACCGGTATTGCTGTTAGCATATACGTTAAAAACAAGCCAGTCGTCACCAAGGCCATTATTATGGTAATCAAAGCCAGCTTTAACAACATAATGATTATCCGGATCGGAGAAGTTAAGTGTACCATCCGGATCCGATTGAGGTACCTCAAATTCAATAAAGCTCATTCCATCGTAACAGTGGCCTGCTGCTAAATGAGCACCGTTAGAGACAATAAAGGCAGTACACCAGCCTAGTGAATCTGAGCCACTAATATATATTTCTCTTGCTACAGCATCATCATATGAGAATACACGGTTGTCTGTTAACCCACAAATAGACCGTGTTCCGCCCGAAACATATTCTCCAGCTATCAACTCCATGATTTCCAGGTAGATGTCTGTATCCTCGGGAGCCACAAAAAGGTCAACTCTTACAGCTTCCCCATTAAAAAAGGTTGAACCATTATGCCAGTGGGATAAATTAGTTGAATTTAACTTTTGAGTTCCTTCATCTTCCAAAGAGGTAATCTCAATATAGCTGTTTTTGCCCAGATTGCAATCTCCAAAATGAACGCGTAGCCAGGATGAATTATCAACCCTCAGGATGTAAGTAAAAGGGTTCGTATGGACTGCACCTGGATCAGCAGGGCCATCATAAACTCCGGAAAACACCTCATAAGGATAGTGATGATACGGTGTCTTATCAGGCTGACAAATTGCAATGCCTGGTAAAGAGAAAATTAATATTAAAAGTAAAATATATGTTTTCATTTTATAGCCCTCCTATTGTAAAGTGACAAGAACGAACACAAGACCTTTACCCTCTTCAAGGCTTGACATGGCTTTACCGATGATGGCACCCTGTGCTTTTCCGTAATCGGTTACTTTCATGGCATGACCCGGTGAGTTAGAGGTAGTTAATAAATCACCCGGTTCAATTGGCCCGTAGGTAGCATCTGCGAGGCAATAGACCCTGCCGGTCAACGCTACCAGGTATTCACCATCTGCAATTGTATTCTTATCATGAAGAAACAGCCCAGTTTTTACATTCCCGGCACCGCTGATAATACCAGCAACACAACGGTCGTATTTAATATCTGCAACTTTTAATTTTCCCGGAGAGTCTTTATCAATAGAAACCACCATACCGGATTTTATATCTTCTTGTGAAGAGATATCAAAAGGCTCGGCAATGTCACTGCCTCCGGTAATTTGTAGTTCATCTGTTATGATTCTGCCGTCACCATTAAAATCTGCATCAATTTCTATTGTTTTTGTTGTTCCGTCACTTTTATAGAATTTCAGCGAGTGATCTGATTGATCGTAATACATTGCCGTTGTTGAAGTTGAAGCGAATTCATTTGCATCGAATTTGAAATAAAGATCATTCGATGAGTTCTCTATTTTCCAATCATAATAGCTAGCACCAGATCTTATTAATTCAAGACCAGCATCACTATGATCTGATGAAGTAATCCGTACATATTGATCATCGGTGCCATAAACTTCCAGATGTTGAGCAGGTGATCCGCAACCAATTCCAATATTGTTACATTTAAATTCTATATTACCATCTCCATAACCTCCAGCATCAGAAGAGGTGATCCGGGCTCGTCCAAAAATACTACTACATTCCAATCCCAATTTATATGTGGTAGTACCCATCTCTATTGCGCCTCCTGAACTTCCCCCAACTGTGATAGCAGGAATTGTCCATCCTGATACCAAAGGTGTACCTACCACCAGTTCCTCATCCGGATTGGTGCAGCCAATACCTACATTACTATTCTGATCAATATAAAAGGATCCGTCAGAGGAAGCATAGGTTTTACTGATAGAGAAATTATCATCACCAATCAGTCCTGTAAACCATTTGGTTATACCTGCAGTCCTGTACATGGTATATCCATTGTCCGCCGCATCTCCTTTATCAATTATTAAACCTGCATAACTCGTTAAAGATTTAGTTCGGATCCATGATGTGTTAATGTCATACACATCAAGATCATTCTGCGGGTTTGATGTCCCGATGCCAACATTCCCTCCGTTAAAATATGTTGTGCCATCTGAATGAATGTTTACTTTAATATCGCCATTTTCGTCATATAAATATAAAAGCACATTACTTCCAAGTGAGGCAAAACGGGCTCTTGTTGGATTACTGCCTCCTGTTGTATAAAAAGATACCGTACCACCATGAACATGAAGCTTATCAGACGGGTTTGTTGTTCCAATTCCTACGGAAGCAGTATTATAATAAATTTCATTCCCATTTACCGACCACTTTCCTTCATTAAATTCAAATCCGTTTTTATAAAAATTGTTTGCATTTACAGTTCCTGCAACGTCTAGTAAGTGCCCTGGTAAAACAGTCCCTATTCCCACATTGCCATCACTATTTATAACCATGTTTTTATTCATAGTACCTGACCCATCACGGGTCCTGAACTCCATGTACCCGGGAATAGTTGAACCGGGAGCTCCGTCTACTTTTGTAGCAATCACAGCAGCCCGATTATAACCACCACCGATAATACTGCCATCAAAACCTATTTGCCCGATATAATCGCCATTCGCGATGGGTGTTTCAGCGCCTAATGAGCCCCTTGCTCTTCGTAAAAGAAATAGTGAATTTGACGTTGGATTATTGTTTACTCTTTTAAAAATTGAATTAAATCCGTCTTGCATCGCAACTTCAATTTTTGCACCGGGGTTTGTAACCCCAATGCCAACCTTGGCGCCTGGGAATGTTGTTTCATCTACAAAAACATCGGTGACATCATTGGTCCATTCTCCTGCCCTGTTGCCTCCTGTTCCTGCTTTATCAGCATACAAAGCATATGGCACTGATAATAGCTCGGCAGTACCCATCTCCCTGTAATTTGACCCTCCGTTTTCATCCATTGCCACTTTGATAAAATAAGGCCCCTGGCTCCAATCAACCATTGAAAGCCCTTCAAACTCCTCACTTCCGCCGTCTGTCGTTCCCCGCCCGTCTCCAATGCTCAGGTTTATCAACCCAAAGTCGTTGGTCGTTGAAGTATGTGTTTCCTGATATACAGCAGGCCCATCTATATCTCCTTGAAGAAGGCTGATCTTAATACTGACCTGCTGGTTACTGAGGATGTTTCCGGCTTTATCTCTGGCGATTGCCTGATAATTAAAAGCCTGTGGTGCCTGGGCTATTAACTGAGTAATGCCAAATAACACCAACACTAAGATAAGTAATGATTTTTTCATAGCATCAGACCTCCAATACCTATCATTGAAAATCAGCCCCTAACGGATCAAGACACGTA
>CBDUSM010000184.1:0-4063 GCA_965369825.1 uncultured Bacteroidales bacterium | reverse complement strand
GGGTTGAACTCATGAAACAATTACAATTATCAATATAAACCAACCATTGATTCGTATATATAATAAACTGTAACAAGATGGATGCAAAATGGACAAAAATATATTCATCAACTTTGTTGTACAAGGTTGAAATTCTAAAGGGCCTGTTTGCTGAAAATAATATCCGGAGTGTCATTGTAAATAAAAAGGATTCAGTCTACTTAATTGGTGAAGTTGAATTATTTGTTAATGTTGAAGATGCTTTTAGAGCAAAGCAGATTTTAATTAAAAGAGAATATGAGTAAATTGCTTACACGTACGCTAACCGGAGTTGTTTTTGTTTTGATTGTTATTGGTTCAATCATATGGAAACAATATCTGTTTTCAATTGTGTTCTTTGCTGTATCCATCATTGGCCAGATTGAGTTTTATAAACTAATTCGATCCGATCATTGGAACCCGAATACATTTTCAGGTATCATTATGGGCTCTTTGTTGTTTATTACTTCTGCCTTGGTTGCCAATTCTTATGGTTCCCCCTACTTTTTATTGATAAATCTTCCGGTGGTTTTTTCTTTCTTTATTGCAGAATTATTTTCACGCTCGCCGAATCCTTTTATGGATATTGCCTCTACCTTGCTTGGCGTTATTTACATTGCATTACCTTTTTCCCTTTTAAATTTCTTTTTCAACCCATTACTGTATGTTGATGGTTATTATGAAGAGATCCTATTAGGTTTTTTCTCCATTCTATGGATCAACGATTCTGCCGCATATCTGGTTGGATCTTCTTTGGGCAAACACCCGCTTTTTAAACGTATCTCCCCCAAAAAGACCTGGGAAGGTAGTATTGGGGGGCTGTTGTTTGGCCTGTTATCAGCGTATATATTTTCATTATTCTTTGATTTATTCCATTTGCAGGAATGGTTTATCTTTGCGCTGATTATTATTGTTTTTAGTACCCTTGGCGATCTTACGGAGTCAATGTTAAAAAGAAGTATTGGTATAAAAGACTCAGGAAAAATATTGCCGGGCCATGGTGGAATACTCGATAGGTTTGATGGAGCGTTAATAGCCATTCCATTTACTTTTATATATTTGTTGATAATATTATAATTGTAATACATATGACAATTCATAAAGAGGGATTCGGAATTCTATTTTATTTACTACTATTTGTAGTAAGTGTTTTCGTTATTTTGAATCTGCTTTATCCAGCTCAATCCTTCACCCATTATTTTTTGTATGTGCTAGGTACTTTATTTTTCATTAGTGCTATTCTATTCTTTCGGAAACCTGATAGGAGCGGCCAACCTAATGATGACCAGATTATTAGTGCTGCTGATGGTAAAGTATTGGTTATTGAAGAAGTGTACGAAGAAGAATACTTCAAAGCTAAACGGATACAGGTTTCAGTCTTTATGTCTATCAGCAATGTCCATGTTAACTGGTTTCCTGTTTCCGGGATAATTAAATATATCAAGTATCATCCTGGTAAACATCTGTTTGCATGGAACCCCAAGTCTTCAATCCTTAATGAAAGAAATACCGTTGTTGTCGCAAACAGGGGAGAACATGAGGTGTTGATTCGCCAAATTGCCGGTGGCGTTGCCCGAAGGATCGTTTGTAATGGAAAAGTGAATGAGGAGATACAACAACGGGATGAATTAGGTATTATCAAGTTTGGAAGCAGGGTAGATTTATTCCTGCCATTAGACATGAAACTTGAAATCAAGCTGCATCAAAAGGTAAGGGGAGGGCAAACAATTATCGGGAGTTTTTCATAAATAGAAGCTCTATTCTTATAATATGGTCATCAATTGTTCAAGGTGATGAACTTCATATGTCACCTCCTCATCATGACTATTATTTGAATAATTCACAAATACCTGATCAATACCTGTTTCGCGGGCTCCTAAAATATCTACCATAAGATCATCGCCAATCATAAGGCTTTCGCTGATCTTGGCGTTTGCTTGTGTGAGTGAATAAATAAAAATCCCCTTATCCGGTTTCTTGCAGCCGGCATCTTCCGACGTTATCACATTATCGAAGTACTTCCTCAGGTTTGATGCCCGGAGTTTTTTCCATTGAACTTCTTCAAAACCATTGGTGATAATATGCATATGATATCTGTTTTCAAGATAAGTAAGTGTTTTTATGACTCCCGGAAAAAGCGTTTTCTTTAGTGGACTTTGATCAACATAATATTCTGCAATTTTGGTGGCAAGGGTCGTGTCGTGAATGCCAAATTCCTGAAGCGCCAGGTCAAACCTTTTTATACTTAACACCTCCTTTTTGATACCACCTTCGCGGTAAATTGCCCATAACATCAGGTTGATACGCCGGTATGATTCAATGAATTTCTGAAAAGAATTTACTCCTCTGTTTTCGAGGTGATAGATGTCGAAAAAATCCCTGAAAGTTAATTCCGAACTTTTTTCAAAATCATAAAGGGTTTTATCCAGGTCAAAGAATAGATGTTTGTATTTTTTCATGCCGTGCTGATGATTGCGTGCAAAGCTAAGTAATTTTTAATCCCCGCCTTGAAAGGCGGGGCTATTGATAGCTCTTTACATAAAGTTTGGGAATTAATCACAGGTTAGGGGTTAATACTATTTAAAATGAAAATAAATAACACCGGAAATTTGCATTTTTCATTAAAATGTTATATCATTGTAATATCAAAATAATATCATTGTTAAATTTAAAAAATTATAAAATGAAAGAAGAAAAAACATATCTGCCCATGTCTGGATATCTCGGCTTGTTAATGGTCTTGATATTTATTGCTCTCCCTGTTTTAGGACTTGTTTTTATGAAAATGCTCTGGTTGATCCCGGTCCTTATTGTGGGTTTGTTTTTTATCGGAGGATTTTTGGTGGTTAACCCTAATGAATCATCAGTGCTGGTACTGTTTGGGAAGTATTCCGGCACAGTAAAGGAAAATGGGTTTTTCTGGGTTAATCCTTTTTTTGTTAAGAAAAAAATATCCTTAAGGGCCAGGAACCTTGACAGCGCACCGATTAAAGTTAATGATAAGATCGGGAATCCTGTTATGATTGGTGTTGTATTGGTTTGGAGGGTGGAAAACACATTCAAAGCTGCTTTTGACGTAGATGATTATGAGCATTTTGTTAATATACAAAGCGAGGCGGCCATAAGGAATTTAGCAGGAAATTATCCATATGATAATCTTGAAGATGAAGATGCCAGGATTACTTTACGTGGGGGGTCAGGAGAAGTCAATAAAATGCTGGAAGATGAAATCAGTGATCGTTTACATATGGCAGGAATTAAAGTTATCGAAGCACGGATCAATTACCTGGCGTATGCTTCTGAAATTGCCGGGGCGATGCTGAGAAGACAACAAGCTACTGCTATAGTTGCAGCCAGATTCAAGATTGTTGAAGGCGCAGTTAGTATGGTGGAAATGGCACTCGAAGAGTTATCCAAGAAGGAGATCATCGTACTTGATGAAGAACAGAAGGCAACGATGGTCAGTAACCTGATGGTAGTTCTTTGTTCAGATAAAGATGCTACTCCCGTTGTAAATACAGGAACACTTCATCAGTAATTTTCAGGCATGTCAAAATTCTATTTCAAAGAAGAACAGCGATTTAATCGCCCGTTAAGTTGGGTGATCTTTATTGTTTTGTTTTCTATTGCTATGATACCTTTTGTGATCGGTATTAATGAACAACTTATTCAAGGGGAACCCTGGGGAGATAATCCGATGTCGGACCAAGGATTAATTGTGGCAGCTATTCTTGTTTTTTTACTCATGATTGGATTACTGTTCTTGTTTGTCAAACTAAGGTTAATAGTAGAGGTCAAAGAAGAGGGTATCAGATATAGCTATCCTCCATTAATAAACAAAAAAAGAAATCTTTTAAAAAGCCGGATTGATAGTTTTGAGCTTAGAAAGTATCGACCTGTAAAAGAGTATGGTGGATGGGGTGTGAAGATTGGTTCAAAGAAATGGGGCAAAGCATACAATGTTTACGGAAATATTGGTATGCAGTTTCATTTAAAGGATGGAACCAGGATTTTATTCGGCACACAGCGGGGTGAAGCCTTCCTG
>CBDUSM010000183.1:0-4083 GCA_965369825.1 uncultured Bacteroidales bacterium | reverse complement strand
AACCTTATGAGGATCATTTCGGAACAAAGATGGGCAAGACAATACCCGGAGTCTTTAATGACAATGAAGGCGATTATGGCTGGAAGATGGCCTGGTCGGAATATCTGGCAACTCGCTATGCAGAAATGAAAGAAAGGGATATCCGACTGTGGATGCCATTACTAACAGAGCAGGATGCTGAAGGATTGTGGGCAAAAGCCCGCTATGACTGGTTTGATTGCGTTTCGGACGTGTATTGCAATCAGTTTATAGGCAGAATGAGCGATTGGCTTGAAAAACGGGATATGTATTGTATTTCCAATTTTTGGGAAGAGAGCTTAATGCTGCAAACACGTGCCGTCGGCGATTTTATGAGAATACAACGTACGGTTACCTTGCCCGGCAATGACTGCCTGCAAATGAAATCGCAGCAGGTGCATGATTTCAAAGAAACACAGTCGGTTTGTGAATTTGAAGACCGTCCGTTTATGAGTGAAATAATGGGTGTGGCTGGCTGGGAGCAAACGCCTGTTCAAATGAAAATGACGCTCAACGCGGTTACAGCATGGGGAGTCACTCATACCGTGCCGCATGCAATTGGTCTGAACAGAAAAGTTGAGACTATCCCTTACCCTCCCGATTGGTTCACTGAAAATCCATATTGGCGCTATCTGCATTTATGGACTGACTTTGCCCGCAGAGCTGCTTTTGTCAACCGCCAGGGACAATTAATGGCGGATGTTCTTCTCCTGAATCCTCTGGAAAGTGTCTGGGCATTGTCGGAAGGATATTTTGCAAGCGAAGACGGAAATCAGTGGGATAAAAAAGTTGTCGAAACAGATAAGACTTATTCCGGGGCAATGGATGCTCTCACCCGGGCTGGAATGGATTACCTGATTGCCGATCGTTACTATATGCAAAAGGCTGATATTTTCAATGATAACGAAGATTCTCCTTCTCCGCAAATACGAATAGGAAATCACGCTTTTTCAGCCATTGTTTTACCACCGATGTTCATTTTATCAAAAAGCACAGCACAAAAAATATTTGACTTTGCTCGTATCGGAGGAACGGTTATACTTTTGGGAGATTTACCCACTGGCTCCCCGGAAAAAGGTGCTGCTGATGCTGCACTTGTGAAGCAAATGGAGAAATTGAAAACATTTCCGACTGTCATAAACTTAGCAGATGAAAAAGACAGGCTGAATCTATTACCGGCAATTCTATCACAGAAAATAAAGCCACAGTTTAAAATATTATCAGGAGATTTGCCTCTGCTGATCTCTCACCGTAAAATCGGACAGGGCGATTTTTACTGGCTCGCAAATAATGAGAACACAGAACAGGAATACACTCTTTTTTTCCGGGATGGAACCGGCAGAGCGGAAATCTGGGATTGTGAAACCGGCGGGATTCACCCCATATCATATAAAAAGCAAGTGGACGGTTGTGTGGTTAACCTTAATATTAAGCCCTACGAGGCTTTCTGGCTTGTTTTTAATCCCGCAAAAACCCCAATTCCCGTTGAAAAAAAGATTCTTCCGAAATACACTGAAATTAAACTTAACGAACCCTGGCAACTCTCTTTCCCGGAAACCAACAAAATAAAAGTATCCACTGCAAAAATGCTGTTTCCAGCCACTGAAAAACCTGACAGTGAAATTTACAAATTACAATATGACGATTCTGACTGGAAATGGCACAACCTTCTTGGAACAACCAGATTCCTGGAAGATTGGAACGCCTCTCTGCTTTTCAATCCTGATGCCTTTAGCAATTGTTATTATCGTTATACTTTTAATCTTGCCAGTAATCCTGAAAGTGCATTTCTTAACATTATCGCTGATAGCAATGTCAGGTTCTGGTTGAATGGTAAATTGGTTCCACCAGGGAAACAAGCGGGCAGTTGGGCAAAAGTGGATTTGCACGACATATGTTCCTTCTTACAAAAAGGTAAAAACAGTATCGCAGCAGAGGTTGCCAGCGACTATGGCTACGGCTGGTTGATCATGCAAGGGTTGGTAAAAATGGAAAATGGCAAATCGTATGCAATTCTCAGCAATAAAAACTGGAAACAATCAAAATCGCCTTCGCAGGATTGGAAAAATTATGGATTTGACGAATCTGAATGGGAAAGAGTAGAACTGTTACCACCAAATGTATCATCCAAAGAGATTCGTAACATGCCACAGCCACAAAAAATTGATATGGGAAATAACCTCACTTTGTGGCGTATTAGCGTTCCTCCGTCAGCAAAGGAGGTGATTTTGCCAGGTCTTTCAAAAAAGGCAAAAATCTGGATTGATGGTATGGAAACAAAAGTAACCAGTGAAAAAATCGTCCTGCCGGAAAACGCTAAATTGGTTGTTGTACAGATCAAGGATAAGATGAAAGGACTCTCTTCACCTGCCCAATTTATTTGCCGGGGTTCTGCACCTGGCGAATTGGTTTCGTGGATAGACATGGGTTTGAAGCGCTTTTCAGGGTTTATGGATTATGAAATTAGTTTCAATCTTTCTTCGAATCGGAAAAAATTACAACTCGACCTGGGAGAAGTTTTGTATATGGCCGAGGTCTGGGTTAACGGTCAAAAGGTTGGTGAACGATTGTGGCAGCCTTTCACCTTTGATATATCTGAATTTGTTCATTCCGGAAAAAATGAATTGCGTATTCGTATTGGTAATTTAGCAGTAAATGAGATAGGACTTAAAGATGATCTCAATGAACTTCGGCACTGGGGCTGGACAGGGACACCGCCGGATTCCGCTTTTGATGCAGGCCTGTTTGGTCCGGTCAGGATAATAAGAGAAGATTAACATTTTTTCTATATTTGATACTGGTATAATAGAATTTAACTTTATTACAAACAAAGAGATCTTCAATGAAAAAAATATTCTTTTTAAGTTTAGTATTCATATCTGTTTACGCTGCAAATACAACAGGAGCGGTTCAGATTGAAGATAATATTTACAATATTTGTGATTTCGGGGCAATAGGGGATGGGAAAACTTTAAATACGCAAGCTATTCAAAAAGCTATTGATGTATGTGCCGGAGCCGGAGGAGGAACTGTTTATTTTCCCCCCGGGACTTATAAAGCAGGTTCCTTTTATCTAAAGAGCAATATAACTCTATACCTCAGTACCGGTGCAACAATCCTGGGTAGTAAGGATATGAAGGATTATGATGAATCAGAGCACCATTATGGTTCACGATATTTCTTTATTTACGGAAGAGATGTAAAGAATGTATCAATTATTGGGGGAGGGACAATTGATGGAAATATGGCATTGGATAATAACAACTTTGGCCCTTTGGCAGTTATCTTTGAATATTCGGAAAATATTCTGATAAAAGATATTGACATTATTAACAGTGCCGGAACTGCTCCCTGTATTCACTATTGCAATCATATAGACATTATCAGGGTAAAGATATTGGATAGTTTTGGCGCAGGAATATCTACTTCATGCTGCACCGACCTTCTTATTGACGGGGTTCTTGTGGATAGTTCAAGGGACGATCCCCTTGTTTTGAAAAACGAAGGCAAACCGGGCAGTTTTGGTTTCCTGACGAAAGATGTGATTATAACAAATACTACAATACGCAATACCAGTCACGGAGCTATAAAAATCGGCACAGGGACTGCCGGCGTTTTCAGAAATATTGTGGTAAGTAACTGTACTTTCGAAAATACCGGACCTATGTTTTTATTAGACCTTATGCGTCCTAAAAAGAAAGAAACCACCGAGAGATTGATAGAAAATATCATTTTTTCTAATATAACACTGAGAAATGTAGAAAGGTTGTTTCGCTGGACATCGCTGGATGTTAACAGACCGATAATAAGAAACATCTCTATAGACAATATCATAGCAGACGGTGTTCATACTCCTTCAATTATTTATGGATTACCGGATGCCCCGATAAGCGATTTAACATTTAGCAATATAAAGGTCACATACCGTGGCGACCCTGCTCCATACTGGCTTAAAGCTCGCTATGTTAATGGAATGAAGTTAAACAATGTTCAGCTTCAGTTGGGTGGTCTGATCGAATCTGCCCTTATTTATGAAAACGGGGAAGGACTTGAGTTAAACTCAGT
>CBDUSM010000182.1:0-4118 GCA_965369825.1 uncultured Bacteroidales bacterium | reverse complement strand
CGTTCAAATGTTTCTGTGTCATACTAAAATGCTAAATATGCTCTATTGTGACCTATTGTGCCTATTGTGGTAAAAAATAGAAATAAGCTCATAGCGTGTCATAATAATTTGTTTCTTGTTAATCCCCAAAATACCATTTCGTTCCCCTTTCAAGGACAATGTTTTTTGTCCGAAAAACAAAGCATCCAATTCTCTATTAGTAAAAAAATATCAGATAGCTGATTTTCTTTCTCTTTTCGCTTCTCATTCATGTCACCTCTAACTGGTTTTATTATTATTCGTATCGATGTCTTTTGCTACAGACACCTGACTCCTGTGGAGTCGAAAAATAAATTCGAATATCGAATATCGTTATTCGGATATCGTATATCATTAATCTTTCATACTTTTGCCTGCTAATAGTATCGAATACTTTATAAAATGGCAATTCAATTAAATAAAACTGAATATCACTTGAAATCAATGGTTTCAGGTGCTGTTTTTGATGATACCGGCTGGATGCTTGAGGCTCCCGGAGAAGAAAAACCCGGATTGATCAGAGCAATATACGCCAAGAAACAACTTAATGTAAAAAGTGATCAATATGGCATCTATAAATTTGCTGATTGGTTGCCGGTAAATAGAATGCTCGAGGGTTCTTCCCCTCCGATAACATACAAAAGCAATGGCCTGGCAAAAGAACTAGGGCTGATAAACCTCTACATTACCTTCAGTGGGTATTGGCCTGAAAAAGGGGCGATGATGAAGACCTGTTCCTTTAAGGAAACAGAAGCTTATGCCGTTTGTGGCCGCCTTGACCCACAACAAAACAAAATACTGGTAGTAGCTTCAGCCGGAAACACCGCCCGTTCGTTTGCACGCGTTTGTTCAGACAATAATATTCCATTATTACTCTGCGTACCAGAAGATTACATTGATGTATTATGGTTTGATGAACCATTGAACGATAACGTAAAACTGATTGTCTCCCGCTCGGGAAGCGACTATTTTGATGCCATTCATCTCTCCAACCTGGCCTGTAAACTCGACCGGTTTATCCCGGAAGGAGGTGCCAAAAATATTGCCCGAAGAGAGGGTATGGGCACAACGGTATTATCTGCAGCAACGACAATCGGAAGAACCCCTGATTACTATTTTCAGGCCATAGGCAGCAGTACGGGTGCCATCTCTGCCTGGGAAGCTAACCTTCGGCTAATTGATGACGGTCGCTTTGGAAGCCATAAAATGAAATTAATGATCTCCCAAAACTACCCTTTCACACCAATATACGATGCCTGGAAAATTCGTTCACGCTACCTGCTGCCCCTCGACGACGATCTTGCACGCCAACAGGTTGAAGAGATCATGGCTAAGGTTCTTTCCAACCGAAAACCTCCTTATTCAATTGCAGGTGGCTTGTTCGATGCTTTATCAGATACTGATGGAGAGGTCCTTTGGGCAAATAATGAAGAAGCTTGGAAAGCAGCTGCCCTATTTGAAAAAACAGAAGGAAATGATCTTCATCCGGCAGCGGCTGTTGCCACAGCCACCTTGATTAAAGCAGTTAAAAAAAATCGTGTTGAAAAAGATGCTGTGATCATGTTAAATATCACTGGTGGCGGAGAAGAAAAATTTATGCGCGATAAAATGTTATATTACTTAAAGCCATCACTAATTTTTGATATAAATCCGCATTTTAACGAAGTTAAAGAAAAGCTTAAGGAACTCTATTGATTACAGGCTCCCGATATTCTCTCTTCTCCTTTCTCTTCTCTCTCTTCTCTTTTCTCTTTTCTTTTTTCGCTTTTCATCTATATCACCCCTAACAGGTTTTTTTTTTCTTGCAGGTCTTTTTGCTACCAACATCTGGCTCCTCAGGAGCCAATTCGAATATCGTTATTCGTTAATCGGATATCATTTATCTTTCCTACTTTTGCGTTATGAAAAACAACCTGACAATCTATAACACCCTTTCCAGGCGAAAGGAAAAATTTGAGCCCCTCAAGCCTCCTTTCGTTGGGATGTACGTCTGCGGTCCTACTGTTTATGGTGATGCCCATTTGGGCCATGCCCGGCCTGCAATTGTATTCGACCTGGTATATCGTTACCTCATGCACCTTGACTATAAAGTACGCTATGTGCGAAATATCACCGATGTTGGACACCTTGAACACGATGCTGATTCGGGAGAAGATAAAATCGCGAAAAAAGCACGGCTGGAACAGCTTGAACCTATGGAGATTGCTCAGTATTATGCCAACAGCTACCACCGTAATATGGATCAGCTTAATGTTCTGCGGCCAAGTATCGAGCCATTGGCATCAGGGCATATCATCGACCAGATAAAAATGGTGAAAGCTATTCTGAATAATGGATTTGCTTATGAATCCAATGGGTCAATCTATTTTGATGTAAAAAAATACGACCATGACCATAATTACGGTAAGCTTTCCGGACGTAAAGTTGACGATATGCTGAGTGAAACACGTGAGTTGGAAGGACAGGATGAAAAACGGTTTTCTGCCGACTTTGCCCTATGGAAAAAAGCCAGGCCGGAACATATCATGCGTTGGGATTCTCCATGGAGTAACGGCTTCCCCGGATGGCATCTCGAATGCTCGGTTATGGGGGCTAAGTACCTCGGATCTCCTTTTGATATCCATGGTGGTGGTTTGGATCTGGTATTTCCACATCATGAGTCTGAGATTGCCCAGTCAGTAGCCGCATCCGGAAAAGAGCCGGTAAAATACTGGATGCACAACAACATGATCACACTCAATGGCCAAAAAATGGGAAAATCGCTTGGTAATGCCATCAATCTTGATGATTTCTTTGCAGGAAACCATAAAATACTAGAGCAACCTTACAGCCCTATAACAATCCGCTTCTTCATGCTTCAGGCTCATTACCGTAGCACGCTCGATTTTTCTAATGAAGCACTTCAGGCTGCTGAAAAAGGGCTTAAACGTCTTTTTACCGGTATTGATGTGTTGAATAAACTGAAACCGTCAGATAGATCAACAACAGATATCAGTACTTTAATAAACAACTGCTACGCAGCCCTGGATGATGATTTTAACAGTCCTGTTCTTATATCACATCTTTTCAACGGACTCAAAATCATTAACCTTGCCAATGATGGAAAAGAATCCTTCACAAAGGAAGATCTGGAATCCCTTATAAAAACTTATCACGACTTTGTTTTTGACATCCTTGGCCTAAAGCCCGAAGATGCAAAGGGTGGTCAGGACGAACTGGTCGACAAACTGATGGATACTATTCTTTCTATTCGCCAGAATGCCCGCACTAATAAAGATTTTGCTATCTCCGACATGATCCGGGATGAATTGGCTAAAGAAAAGATTACAATAAAAGATACGAAAGATGGGGCTGAGTGGAGACTGGAAGAATAACGATTAAACTGCTTTGACTAAAAAATAATTCTTCTTCCCTTTTTGTACAAGTAAGTATTTCCCATTCAAAAGGTGTTCTGTGTTGACCTCAAACATCTCTCTTACCTTTTCTTTATTCACGGCCACTCCGTTGTCTTTTAACATACGGCGTGCTTCGCCTTTTGATGAAAATATTTGTGTTTTTTCAGTTAAGAAGTCCACAATACCAATACCCTTTTCCAATGCTGATTTTGAGGCTTCACATTGAGGGACACCTTCAAAAACGGACAATAGCATGCTTTCTGATAAACTCCTTAGCGTATCGGTAGTTCCTTTACCAAACAAAATGGATGATGCCTCTACGGCAGCGTGGTAATCCTCTTCCGAATGCACCCTGACAGTTACATCCCGGGCTAAAGCCTTTTGTAAAATACGCAGATGCGGCGCCTCTCTGTGTTGATTTATCAATTTGTCAATCTCATCTCTGGAAAATAATGTGAAGAATCTGATGAAATTCTCTGCATCTTCATCAGAAACATTCAACCAATATTGGTAAAATTTATAGGGGGATGTTTTTTCAGGGTCTAACCAAATATTTCCCCCTTCGCTTTTACCAAATTTACTACCATCAACCTTTGTGATAAGCGGACAGGTTAAAGCAAAAGCTTCGGCTTCCAATCCCTCATTAGCAAAAATTTTTCGCCGGATAAGTTCAGTTCCTGTAACAATATTTCCCCACTGGTCAGA
>CBDUSM010000181.1:0-4129 GCA_965369825.1 uncultured Bacteroidales bacterium | reverse complement strand
TAATGAACTGCTTGACTTAGGAAAGAATGGAAATAGGAATGAGATTGATCAGATTAAATCTACTATTAAGGAAGATGACGTGGCCACTATTATCTATACTTCAGGAACAACCGGTGTGCCGAAAGGAGTGATGCTCTCTCATAAAAATATAATCAGTAATCTAAAGAATATCTCTGATGTCCTTAAGGAGAATATGGTAAAAACAGCACTAAGCTTTTTACCGGTCTGCCATGTTTATGAGCGTATTTTGAATTATACCTACCAGGCTTTTGGTATGACAATATTTTATGCGGAAAGTATTGAAAAGATTGGCGATAATCTGCGTGAAGTTCATCCCGATATGTTTTGCGCTGTCCCTCGTGTTATCGAGAAGTCATTCGATAAAATTATGGCTAAAGGAAGAGATTTGAAAGGCATAAAGAAAATGATGTTCTTTTGGGCATTGAACCTTGGATATCGTTATGTGCCGAATAAAAATATGGGGTGGTGGTACCGTTTAAAACATAAAATTGTTGATAAACTCGTTTTTTCGAAATGGAGGGAAGCACTGGGCGGCCGTTTACAAATTATTGTTTCAGGGGGTGCTACTTTGCAATCCAGACTCTCGCATGTATTCTGGGCAGCAGGTATCAAAGTAATGGAAGGATATGGATTGACCGAAACATCACCGGTAATTTCAGTGGCAACATTTAAACCGGATGGAGTGAAAATTGGAACAGTAGGCCCTGTAATGATGGGTAAGGTGAAATTTGCACAGGATGGAGAGATCCTGTTTAAAGGGCCCAATGTAATGTTAGGGTATTTTAAAAAACCGGAAGAGACCAAAAAAGTGATCGATTCGGATGGTTGGTTCCATACCGGTGATATTGGCCTTCTTGAAGATGAGAAATACCTGAGAATTACCGACCGTAAAAAGGAAATCTTTAAAACTTCCGGAGGAAAGTATATTGCACCACAGGTATTGGAAAGCAAATTCAAAGAATCATCTTTCATTGAAAATATTATGGTGGTTGGAGAGAATATGAATTTCCCGGCAGCCATTATTATTCCTAACTTTGATTACCTGAAATCATGGTGCAGGGTTAAGGGGTTGACATACGTGAGTGCCCGGGAAGCCATACAAACAGAAAGAATCGTGAATCGTATTCAACGTGAAGTTGATGAAATAAATGCAAGCCTGGATAAAACCGACCAGATCAAGAAAATTGTTTTGCTTGATAAGCCCTGGTCAGTTGAAGATGGAGATCTTTCTCAAACACTTAAGCTGAAAAGAAAACACCTGGTTGTAAAACTTGAGGAAATTATTGAAGGTATCTATACTTGATACACTCCGGACATCAAATCACAAATAGAAACTTATTTTAACCCTTGATTATATTATTTTACCTGAAATAAACTCTCTTGATGACATTTGATCAAATACTAACAGATCTGAAAAATAAAATATATTACCCTGTCTATTTATTATTTGGAGAGGAACCTTATTTTATTGATGAGTTATCTGATTATATTGAGGCAAATGTACTATCAGAAACAGAAAAGGAATTCAATCAAACGATTATCTATGGAAGGGAAACGGATGTTCCAACAATAATCAGTTACGCCAAAACATTCCCTATGATGGCTAATTATCAGGTGGTTATTGTAAAGGAAGCCCAGGAGGTCAAGGAGATTGAAAAACTTCTTCCCTATGTTGAAAATCCGTTGAAATCTACTCTTTTGGTAATTTGCCATAAGTATAAAAAGATTGACAAAAGAAGGGCAATTGTAAAAAGAAATGAAAAAAATGGTGTCGTATTTGAATCACCAAAATTATACGAAAATAAAATCCCCGATTGGATCAGGAATTATTTAAAGGCTAAAGATTATTCGATTACACCAAAAGCAAGTGTGTTGTTATCTGAGTATCTCGGTACAGATATTACACGCATCGTGAACGAGATTGGTAAATTAATTATTAACATCCCCGCTGATACAGAGATTAACGATGATCATATTGAGGAAAATATTGGAATAAGCAAAGAGTTCAATATTTTTGAACTTCAAAAGGCGCTGGGGACAAAAAATGTGTATAAAGCGAATCAAATTGCTTTTTACTTTGCATCCAATGAAAAAGATAACCCCCTGGTCAGAACCATATCAGTGTTGGGTAATTTTTTTGTGAAAGTAATGGTGTATCATAGCCTGAAAGACAAGTCGCGTAACAGTGTTGCTTCTGCTCTGTCAATTCATCCGTTTTTCGTGAGTGATTATCAGCAGGCAGCTAAAAACTATTCGTCTCAAAGATTATCAAAAATTATATCATTTTTACGGGAATATGACCTGAAAAGCAAAGGGGTTGGGAATGTAAGCACAACCCATGGAGAGCTTCTGAAAGAGCTGATTTTTAAAATATTACACTAGGCCTATCAAAACCTCAGATGCTTCACCGTTAAGCCATCATTGATTAATTGATTAAGAGAGTCAATTCCAATATGTAAATGTTCATCCACAAAGCGTTCAGAAACCCTTTGATCACTTTTTTCTGTTTTAACACCGGAAGATATCATTGGCTGGTCCGAAACTAATAGTAAGGCCCCGGTTGGGATCTGATTGGCAAACCCTACAATAAAAATTGTAGCCGTTTCCTGATCAATGGCCATGCAACGGGTTTTTCGAAGGTATTTTTTAAATTTTTCGTCATGCTCCCAAACGCGCCTGTTGGTGGTATAAACGGTTCCTGTCCAGTAATCCCGTCGATAGTCTCGGATAGTGGTAGAAATTGCCTTTTGCATGCTGAAAGCGGGTAGAGCAGGTATTTCACGGGGAAAATAATCGTTAGAAGTTCCTTCTCCCCTGATAGCAGCTATTGGAAGGATCAAATCCCCCAACTCATTCTTTTTCTTTAAACCGCCACATTTACCCAGAAAAAGACATGCCTTGGGAGAGATTACGCCAAGCAAGTCCATAATCGTTGCCGCATTGGCACTACCCATACCGAATTTAATCACTGAGATATCCCCGGCTGTTGCCGTTGGCATGGCCCTGTCCAATCCATTTATCGGTACATTGTGCCATTCGGCAAATAATTCCAGGTACTGATTGAAGTTTACCAGAAGTATATATTTTCCGAACTCTGATAAATTAGTCCCGGTATACCTTGGTAACCAGTTTGCTACAATTTCTTCCTTCGTTTTCATATGCCTCGATAATTAAAGTAATAAGTGCAATTCGCTATATACATCACAGGGTTCTCAAGTTTCCTTTGATTGATTAAAAAAAATTTGTGTTTGCAAAATTAAGAAATTTGTTAATAAGTAATTAAAATCCAAGGGTTACAAATGCAGAAGTGTTGGATTAACTCAAAAGATAAGGTGCTGCTGCTGCTGATAGAATTAATTAACTTTTTTCCTTTGTCTTGCTCATTGTATTTAATTGATTATGCATTGGAACCCATTATTTGACCAAAATCAATCTGAGTCCTATAAAAACAGACTGCACCAATTAGGAAAAGCTCTTCACTCCTGGAATAATATTGCAAATCCGGGCTTGCTCAATGGTAGGGCAGGGATCAGTCTCTTCTTTTTTTACCTGGGAAAATTTGTTGAGGATGAAAAATACATCGAGAAAGGATATAGCCTGATCCATACTGTTTTTGATGATATAAATAAAGGATATTCAAATCATTCTTTCTCTTTTGGCCTTGCAGGGATAGCTTGGGCCGTCAGACTTCTTGTAAATAATGATTTCCTGGATAAACAGGCCCTGGAAGGATTTGATCAGCTTGACAAATTTCTTGGGAAATCAATGATGCATGAAATTTCTATTGGCAATTTCGACTACCTGCATGGGGCCCTGGGAATTGCCTGCTATTTGATGACTAAAAACAACAAAAACCATGAAATGATAGCAGATATGATCGATGTCCTTTCTGATTTAAGCATCTCTTTTAAAGATAGGGGGGCAGCATGGCCATCCAAAACAAATGGTAACAAACGAAAGCTTGGATTTAACCTGGGGCTTGCTCATGGTCAGCCAGGTATTATTTATTTCCTGAGTAAAGCATTTCAGGCTGGAATTCGGAAAGAAAAAGTTAACAGGATGTTGAGAGAAAATGTCCGGTTTTTACTAAGCCACCGTATGTCACCAG
>CBDUSM010000180.1:0-4148 GCA_965369825.1 uncultured Bacteroidales bacterium | reverse complement strand
AGTGGTTTTATGATTATGACACAATTATTATGAAAAAGTTCCATTTTGTGAAATATAATATTGAGGTAAAAAAAACAGCATTTAAAAAGGTCATTATCCGGATAACAATTATATTTTTGTGAATGAAATAACAACAGATAATCTACGTTTATTAACATCATAATAAAACCATAAAAAATGTCCCTTAAAAAACTTGATAACATCTTCAAACCACAAAGGATAGCCCTGATTGGTGTATCCAATAATCCGGATAGTGTAGGCGGAATCACATTAAGGAACCTTGTAGGAGGTGGCTTTCCCGGTGTAGTATATCCTGTAAATCCAAAGCGTGAGGCGGTAATGGGTATTCCTTGCTACCCTGATGTAAAAAGTCTTCCCAAAACTCCTGATTTGGCTGTTATTATGACTGCTGCATCGTTCGTACCAGGCATAATTAACGACTGTGGAGAAGCGGGCATAAATGGCATCATTATCATGTCGGCCGGCTTTAAGGAATCGGGTGAGAAAGGTAAAAAGCTTGAGCAGGAGGTTAAAGATCAGGTAGCTAAATTTCCGGAGATGCGTGTAATAGGGCCTAATTGCCTGGGGATACTCATCCCGGGATTGCAGATGAATGTTAGTTTTGCTGATAGCATGCCTAAGAAGGGCCATGTAGCATTTATTTCGCAATCGGGCGCTTTATGTACATCTGTTTTGGATTGGGCAGAGGAAGAAAAAGTCGGATTTTCTTATTTTGTTTCTATTGGTAATGCTATGGATGTAACATTTGGAGATTTGATAGATTATTTCGGGCAGGATTCCAATACCAAATCGATTGTTCTTTATGTTGAGTCAATAGTAGATGCACGTTCATTTATGTCGGCGGCACGTGCTTTTGCACGAAAGAAACCAATTATCGTATATAAGTCAGGTCGTTTTCCTGAATCAGCGGCGGCAGCAGCATCACATACAGGTGCGCTGGCATCGGAAGACTCTATTTATGATGCTGTATTTAGAAGAGCGGGCCTTGCCAGGGTTTTCGACATTGGAAACATTTTTGATTTCACTGACCTTATTGGAAGAAAAAGAGTACCCAGGGGTTCAGGCCTTGCATTGGTTACTAATGCAGGAGGACCGGGAGTTATGGCGACTGACACATTGATCTCGCTGGGAGGTAAGCTTGTGACCTTATCAGATGATACCATGCAG
The DNA here is from genome assembly GCA_965369825.1 of uncultured Bacteroidales bacterium. Lineage (GTDB taxonomy): Bacteria > Bacteroidota > Bacteroidia > Bacteroidales > JAGONC01 > JAGLWB01. Next base: position 2,960 of record CBDUSM010000180.1, on the reverse strand, counting down.
AAGCTAAATGATTACTTACCACCGTTTTGGTCGCACGGTAACCCTGTTGATGTGCTTGGGGATGCAACTCCTGAACGTTTTGCTGTTGCTACAGAAATCGTATTAAAAGATGAAAATGTTGACGCTGTTCTTGTTGTGCTAACTCCTCAGGCCATGACTGACCCAACTGCTACGTCAAAAGCAATTGTACGGATTTCGGAAAAAACCACCAAGTTAATCATGGCTGCCTGGCTGGGAGGAGCAAGTATGCATAAGGGTGTTGATGTTTTTAACGATGCAGAAATTGCTGTTTTTACAACTCCTGAGCAAGCTATCAGGGCATTTATGATATTGTCAAATTATTCAAAAAACCTTTCTTTATTATTTGAAACGCCAAAAGAAGTACCAGTTTCATTTAGCTACGACAGGGAGAACCTGAGAAAGAAATATATTAAAGGGATCTTTCCAAAGGCCAAAATATTATCGGAAAACGATTCAAAACTTCTGATAAGTGATTATGGGATACCTACTACACACCCGGAACTGGCAAGAACTGAAGCTGAGGTTGTAAAAATTGCTGAAAAGAAAGGATATCCTGTAGTGCTTAAAATACAATCACCTGATATAACGCATAAATCAGATTCGGGAGGCGTGGCACTAAATATTGAAAATGAGGTTATGGTGAGGGCATCATTCAACAATATGTTGGAAACCGTTGCAGAACGAGTTCCGGAAGCACGGCTGGAAGGTGTTACTGTACAAAAAATGGTTGACACCCGGGATGCTGTGGAGATGATCCTGGGTATTAAAAAAGATCCTGTTTTTGGTACAGTAATGTTGGTTGGAATGGGTGGTACCACTGCCGAGTTGTTTAATGATAAGAGACTTGAATTTCCTCCTCTTAACGAGCAGCTTGCCAGGCAGATGGTAAAATCTTTACGGATTTATCCGTTATTAACAGGCTACCGTGGGAGTAAGCCAAAAAATATTGATAAGCTTATTGAAGTACTGATTAGATTATCGTATCTGGCAGCCGATTATCCTGAGATTGAAGAGCTGGATATTAATCCACTTGTTGTTACACCTGATGATGTGATGGCCCTGGATGCAAGAATTGTGGTTGATCAGCAGATTTTAGCTAAGGGGTCATTGGATTATTCTCATTTGATTTTACGTCCTTATCCTGAAAGGTTAATCAAGCCTGCAACACTTGGTGACGGGACCAGGGTGGTGCTTCGGCCAATAAAGCCGGAGGATGAACCCTTGTGGCTTGAAATGCTGGGAAGTTGCTCAAAAGAATCAATTTATCACCGGTTCAGGTATGATTTTCATTTTGATTCACACGAAGTAGCTACCCAGTTTTGTTATATTGATTATAGCAGGGAAATAGGCATTGTTGCAGAGGTTGATTATGAAGGCAGAAAGAGACTGATCGGTGTTGGCAGGCTTATCGCTGATCCTGATCTGGAAACAGCAGAGTATGCTGTTTTGGTTACTGATGAATGGCAAGCAAAAGAATTGGGTTATATTCTTACGAGTTACTGTGAAGAGATTGCCCATAAGGACGGCGTAAAGAAAATGATAGCCATAACCACAAGGGACAATAAGCCCATGATCAGCGTGTTTAAAAAACTGGGTTTTGAGGTTAATTATGATGAGAGTACAACAGTATCGGTGGTTAAAGACCTGACTTAATCAAACATATTTATCTCCCTTTTTTTCTTTAACATCACTCACGATTTGTCGAATCATCTGTTCATCAGATTTTTTGCAAACCAATAGGGTATCATCATCTTCAACAATAATATAGTCATCAAGGCCCTGCAAAACGACCAGCTTTTGTGGCGGAACATTAATAATGCAGTTAGCGGAGTTGTATGTCATAACATTCGAACCAATAATGGCGTTGTTATCACTGTTTTTGGGACGATGTTCGAATAATGAGCCCCAGGTGCCCAGGTCGGACCACCCGAAGTCGGAAGCAAGCACAAACACATTTCCGGCTTTTTCCATCACCCCGTAATCAATAGAAATATTCTTGCATCTGGAATATGCATAACCTATAAATTGTTTTTCTTCCGGGGTGTTGTATATGCCAATCCCTTCTTTGAAGATGGAATCTACTTCCGGCAAATGTTGATTAAAAGATTTCAGTATGCTTTTCAGTGACCAGATAAAGATACCTGAGTTCCATAAAAAATCGCCACTTTTGAGAAATGTTTTTGCCATTTCCAAGTCCGGTTTTTCGGTAAATGTTTTAACCTTTATAACGCGTGGATCTTCCTTGTATGTGATTGTATCGATAAACTGAATGTATCCATAACCTGTGTCAGGGCGGCTGGGTTGAATGCCCAGGGTTAACAACCAGTCTTTTTTTTCGGCCGCCTTCAATGCCGACAGGATCACTTCAACAAATGTTTCTTCTTTCAGAATAATATGGTCAGAAGGGGCAACCACGATCACGGCATCCGGGTTTGTCTGCTTGATTTTATAGTTTGCATAGGCTATACAGGGAGCCGTATTGCGCCTCATAGGCTCGCAAAGGATTTGGTGTTCCTGAATGCCTGGAATTTGATCGAAAATGATGTTTTTATAGATTTCGTTTGTAACAATGTAAATGTTCTCTTTAAAACAGATCTTTTCAAATCTGTGAAAGGTTTGTTGAATAAGGGTTTGGCCTGTCCCCAGGATGTCAATAAATTGTTTCGGCCTGGATATTCTGCTCATTGGCCAGAAACGGGTTCCAATTCCCCCGGCCATGATAACACAAAAATAATTTTTATTCATAGAAAATAAATTTGGTTTTTTCTAAAATGCTTAGTAAAAGATGTAATAATGATATAAAGATAATAAAAAATTTAATCAACTACCTGCACCCTGGCAGCCGGAGTAAATAAATACATCCGTTTAGTTGATAGACACAAACACTTATATCTTTTTCTCACTTTCTTTCCTTTCCGGTATATTTTTCCATTTGAAGC
>CBDUSM010000179.1:0-4161 GCA_965369825.1 uncultured Bacteroidales bacterium | reverse complement strand
TATTTTCTTTTAAACCTTGGTTTTATGATTTTACAACTTTTGGGGGTATTTATCTATTTTTTTTTGAAAAGCAAAAAAATTACTGTGGTGGTGAACAGACAATTGGGACTGGGTGATATTATTTTGATCCTGATTCTGTGTTTTTCATTCTCACCATTGAACTATATCCTATTTATTATGATAAGCCTTGTTTTAACCCTCTGTTTACATAGTATATTTTTTTTACTAAGGAAAGGAGCACATACGACAATACCACTTGCCGGGTATATATCATTTTTCTATGTATGTTTAATAATTGTTGGAGGAGAAATCGCCGGATACAATATATACAGTGATATTTTAATCGAAAACTGGATGTTAAACTTATATGATTGAACTGGATTATATAAAACTTGATATTAACATGCAACAATCCATCACTGCTGAGCAAGCGTGGCATTATCACATTATTCCAAATGAGGTAGGTGAAAATATGCTAACATTTTATATTGATGAGGAATCACTGAATGGTCATACAGTGGCAGATGAACTGGAACTGTTGTTTGGCAAGCAGATACATCTTATTAAAATTTCTTCATCCATCATTAAAAAAACCCTTGGTAAATATTACCGCAAAGCAGAGAGAAAGAATGGCAACAGGACCACAGTATTACATAACTATCAAGCCGAAGATTTCCTGCACCAGTTGATATCAGAAGCTCAAGCTATTGGTTCAAGCGATATACATATTGAGCCCTATGAAGATAAGTCACGTGTCAGGCTCAGGATTGACGGAAAGCTGATGGAAAAATATGTCATCCATAAGGCTGAATATCCCGCACTGGTTAATAAGATCAAAATAAAAGCCAACATCGACATTGCTGAAAAACGATTACCACAGGATGGTAGGATTCTTTTTGATACTGGTGAAACAAATTTCGATATCAGGGTTTCGGTACTTCCCACAATTTATGGTGAAAAGATTGTCTTAAGGCTTTTAAGCAAGAACACCATGTCAGTTGATATTAAAGAGCTGGGATTTGATAACCGGCAGTTAGAGGATTACCTCGAGGGAATAAAAAAGACCAATGGCATTGTCCTTATTAGCGGGCCAACCGGATCAGGCAAGACCACAACACTATATGCTACACTGAAAGTATTAAATAAACCGGAAACGAATATTCTGACGATTGAGGATCCTGTGGAATATACTTTAGAAGGGATAAATCAGGTGCAGATCAAAGAAAGTATCGGATTAACCTTTGCCAGCGCTTTGAGGACTTTTCTCAGGCAAGATCCTGATATCATTATGCTTGGGGAGATTCGCGATGCGGATACAGCTCAGATGGCGATCCGTTCAGCTTTGACAGGCCACCTGGTGCTGTCAACAATACATACAAATTCTGCCTGGGGAACCGTGTCGCGATTGGTTGATATGGGAGTGCCCTCTTTCCTGGTAGCAAATACGCTAAATTTAACGGTAGCCCAAAGGTTGGTAAGATTGCTTTGTCCGGTATGCAAAGAAGAAAAACAGGTTGATCAGGCAGTTTTCCCAAGACACTATAAACTACCCCAAAAAATTAAATCTCACTTTTTAGCTAAAGGATGTGAAAACTGTTTTTATACAGGATATAAAGGAAGGAGAGCTGTATTTGAGGTAATACCTATAAACACAGAGCTGGAAGAAAGGATAAAAAAACGGGATTTAGAAGTAGTAGAGATACTGGAACGGAAAAAGGTTAAAACAATGGCACAACAGGCATTTGATATGCTTGCTAATGGCGTAACATCTATCGAAGAGGTTTACCCTATATTATTAAATGCAATGATCTGAAAAGAATGGTAAGAAAAATAGAAACGTTATGTAACTGGCGTTGGAAAAAAATGTTAATAATCGTGGTATTAACGATATTAACTTCAACATGTTCTATTGCACAATCCCCGGGTAGGTTCGAATTACTTGAACAGACCCTTCGTGCACTTACCGATGAAATGCCGGGATTGACCCAGGAAATTGTCCTGACTGTCAGTGACCTGTCATTACAGGAATTTTTACGCAACATTGCAAATTCTACCAGTCTTAATATCAATATCGATAAATCCGTAAATGGTAGTGTTACCAATAATTTCACAAATGTACCGGCAGTAGATGTCATTTTATTTATTTGCATGGAATTCGAGTTGGATATTTCTGTTACAGGAAAAATTATTTCCATATATAAATATATCTCTCCTCAAAAACCAATCCCATGTAAAAAGATCAGCATCACTTATGATTCTGTTCAAAATCTGCTGAGTATGGACCTGTACAATGATAGTCTTACAAGGGTGCTAAAAGAAATAACTGACATTACACACAGGAATATTATTCCAAGACCAGAGTTGAATGGTAAAATGGTTAGTGTATATTTCCGGGATATGGAATTTGAGGAGGCTATTGAACAGATGGCTTATGCAAATGATCTAAAGCTAATTAAGAGAGAAAATTTTTACCTGGTTGAAGCTGACCAGCTTCATGATAGTCAAGATGCCAGGGGGGCAACAAAAGGCAATAAAGGTAAAAGTCAGGAAAGTGAATTTTATTTTAATGCTTCAAGTACAGACAAAATTACAATCAGGGCTGTGAATGTTTCAATTTCGAATGTCATTAACGATATCTCCCGTCATTTGAAGATCAACTATTCTATAAGTTCTGAAATGAATGAACCGACAACGGTCTTTCTTACTGATGTTAATTACGATGAGTTATTATCACATATACTTATCGGAACCAAATATACCTATAATAAAAATAGTGATATATACCTGATTGGGGAAAGACAAAGCGAGAATATACGTCAAACAAAAGTTATAAAACTGGATAACCGTTCCGTGATAGATATCAGTCAAATAATTCCACAAAGCATGTCCGGTTTAGTGGAAATCCGGGAATTCCCCGAACTGAACAGTTTGATATTAAGTGGTTCCTATCCGCAAATCCTGGAAATAGAACAATTTTTAGATGATATTGATAAAGTTGTACCTGTAATATTAATAGAAGTACTGATCGTTGTGCATAAAAGTGGATTCACTGTTTCAACTGGTATTGAAGCAGGTCTTGCCGACAAACCTGTTAAATCTTCCGGTACTCTTATCCCTTTTGATGTTACTATGGGAGCCTCATCAATTAATAGCATCATAAACAGTTTTAATGGGCTGGGGCTGATCAACCTGGGTAAAGTGGCACCGAACTTTTACCTCAGCTTACATGCACTGGAAGACCAGGGCGTGATCGATATATTGTCGACACCGCGTCTGTCCACTTTAAATGGCCATGAAGCTACGCTCAGCATTGGAGAAACAGAATATTATCTTGAAGAAAAATCTCAAATCTTTGCTAATCAAACCACCACACAGGAAAAAATACGCCAGTTTATACCTGTTACGGCAGATTTTACGCTCACTATCAATCCAATAGTATCAGGTGATGATCAAATCACGCTTGATATAAAAGTTGAACAGTCGGATTTTACAGGTACCAGATTAGCTCCCGGAGCCCCTCCCGACCAGGTATCAAGGAGCTTCAACTCACTGATCAGGATCAGAAATGAAGAAATGATATTATTGGGTGGCCTTGAAGATAAATCAAAAAGTAATACCGGTTCAGGAGTGCCATTGTTAAGCAGGATACCTGTTCTTAAATGGTTTTTCTCCAGCAGGGAGAAAAAAGAAGATATTGAAAAATTGAATATTTTTATTAAACCAACGGTGATCTATTGATCATGGATAAATTACTAAGAAATATTAAATTTCTAAATGACAGCGAAATTGCAGGTGTTGAGGTTATTATAAAAAATGATAACTCAAAAGAATTTAATTTGATTATCCTGAAAAAACACAAATTAAACCTGTCAATTGAAAAAACACATAATTCTATTCTATCTACTGAAGAGTTGATAAAATATTTACCATCCAAAATTGCTGTATGTATTATATTAAACGGTAAAGGTATTTTAGTTAAAAAAGTTGAGGCAGTCAACGACGAAGATGAGATAAGTATATTAAATAAGCTTCTGCCAAATGCCATCCTGAATGATTTTTATATTCAAAGGTCAGATGTAAGAGATAATCAACAATTTGTAGCTGTTGCAAGAAAAGAAATTATTGACAAAGTTTTGGATGATCTGAAATATATAAATATGC
>CBDUSM010000178.1:0-4161 GCA_965369825.1 uncultured Bacteroidales bacterium | reverse complement strand
ATGATTTTGAAATATTTTAATCTAACCTGATTAATTCATGGGTTTCCGTTATGAGAAGTCAAAATATAAAGGTTAAAGTGCTTTAAATAAATTATTACAATAAAATCCTGCGAATTATGTTAATTAATTACCAGTGATTTCACTATGATGAAAAAAATACAAATATACCTGCTTACTGCTCTGTTAAGCTTAAGTTATACCTCCCTTCATTCCCAGGAAATGATGCTTGATGAGGTGATAGCTGTAGTTGGAAAAAATCCGATATTACACTCTGATATTGAGACACAATACGTGCAGTACCGCATGCAGGGTAACTTCAGGGGTGGAGCTACTGCCAGATGCCAAATTTTAGAGAGCTTGTTGTATCAAAAATTATTACTCCATCAGGCAGAGGTCGACAGTGTAGAAGTTTCTGACAGCCATGTAGAATCGTCAATGGATGCCAGGTTAAGATATTACATCCAACAGTTTGGTTCGCAGGAAAAGCTGGAGGAATTTTATCAAAAATCCATTATCGAGATCAAAGAGGAGATGCGCGACCTCGTTAAAGATCAGATGAGGGTTGAACAAGTTCAGTCTGGTATTGTCATGAATGTTCAAATCACTCCGGCTGAGGTAAAATCATTTTATAATCGTATTCCATATGATAGCTTACCCTTAATTAATACTGGGTTTGAAATCCGACAAATCGTTATTAATCCCCCTGTTTCTACTGAAGAATTAACTAAAAGTCGCGACAAAATTAAAGATCTCAGAAAAAGAATAATTAATGGGGAGAGCTTTTCTACACTTGCTATATTATACTCCGAAGACCCGGGTTCTGCAAGTAAAGGTGGAGAGTTGGGAATGTTCAATAGAGGCACTATGTACCCCGAATTTGAAGCAGCCTCATTTAATTTAAATGAAATTAACGCTGTTTCTGAGATTGTTAAAACAGAAGCTGGATACCATATTATACAACTTATTGAAAACAACGGTGAATATATTAATGTCCGGCATATTCTTATCCAACCTAAGGTATCTCCATTGGAATTGATCGATGCCAAAAACAGATTAGATAGCATTGCAGCTCTTATCGAAGACAGCCTGATGACTTTCACTGATGCTGCCTTGAAATTCTCAGATGATCCCGGCAAAATAAATGGAGGCATTATGATTAACCCTGCTTCAAATACAACCCGCTTTTCTGCTGATGAGCTTGATCCTAATGTGTTCTTTGTAATCGATAAAATTGAAGTGGGAGATATGTCACAGCCCGTAAAATTTATTACACCTGAAGGAAAAGAAGCTTATCGTATTCTTTTTCTCAAAACCCGTACCGACCCTCACCGAGCCAATTTAACAGATGATTACAGCAATATACAAGAGTGGGCTACAGAAGAAAAAAATAACAAGGTTATGCAAGAATGGGTGGAGCAAAAAATACAAAAAACCTATATAAAAATTAATGATAAATACAGATCATGCCAGTTTACAAATAAATGGATTAGAGATTGATATAAAACTCAATTTTTTTGGCAATTAATGTACTATTTTTACAATATTAAGTATTATCGGGTTTATGAAATATAATAGTGATGTTGAAGCGCTGGATGTTTTTGTTGAAAAATACTCCAAATTAAAAGACGAAATTTCTAAAGTTATTGTTGGGCAAGACGAGGTAATAAAAAGTCTTTTTATCACCATTTTCAGTAAAGGACATGGACTTCTTGTTGGGGTTCCGGGGTTAGCAAAAACACTAATGGTAACTACAATATCCAAGGTGCTGGGACTGACATACAGTCGTATCCAATTTACTCCTGATTTAATGCCTTCCGATATAATTGGAACCGAAATCCTTGATGAAACCCGAAAGTTTCGCTTTGTTAAAGGCCCTGTTTTTGCAAATATTATTTTAGCAGATGAGATCAACAGAACTCCGCCTAAAACCCAGTCGGCTCTCTTGGAAGCCATGCAGGAAAAAGCTGTTACAGTCGCAGGAAACTCATACGCATTACAGGAACCGTTTTTTGTGCTGGCTACCCAGAATCCTATAGAACAGGAGGGCACTTATCCATTACCCGAAGCACAACTTGATAGATTTATGCTTAACATTTGGCTGGATTACCCATCGTTTAACGAAGAAATTGATATTGTAAAAAAAACTACCAGCGAATCATTCGCAGAACCAAAAATTGTTCTTGAACGTGAAGAGATCATTTTCTTTCAAAATCTGATCCGAAAAATCCCGGTGCCGGATAATGTACTTCAATATGCCGTTAATTTAGTAGCAAAAACCCGGCCCAATACACCCGAGGCTCATCCCTGGGCTAACGATTACCTGACCTGGGGTGCAGGACCCAGAGCTTCGCAATTCCTGATAATTGGGGCAAAATGCCATGCTGCCATTAATGGAAAATACTCTCCTGATATTGAAGATGTTCAGGCTGTTACTATTCCTATTCTACGTCATCGGCTGGTGAAAAATTATAAGGCCGAAGCCGATGGAATACGAATACGTGATATCATAAATGAACTAGTGAAATAACTATGCATAATTATCAAACAAACCCATGAGAAAAAAAATTTATATCGGCTTAGGATTAATGGTGATCATCATTATTTCTCTTTGGTATTTCCTTGGACAAGAAAATTCTGAAATTCAAAAGATTACTGTTTACCCTAAAGAGGGAAACTTTCAAATAAACGTTGTAACAACAGGCGAACTGGAAGCAAAAAGCTCTGAAAAAATCTTTGGGCCTTCCGGCCTTCGGTCTGTCAGAATATGGAATGTGAAAATTGAAGATATAGTTTCTGATGGAACAGTAGTCGATTCCGGTCAATACATTGCTACCCTTGATAGAACAGAAATAAGTAATCGAATAAAAGATGTAGAAAGTGAAGTTGAAAAATTGGAATCACAATATATTAAAACAAAACTTGATACTGCCATGGATATGCGTAGTGCACGCAATCAATTAATAAACCTTGAATATAACCTGGAAGAAAAACGTATCAGGCTGGAGCAATCCAAATATGAACCTCCGGCCACAATCCGCCAATACCAAATCGACCTCGAAAAAGGAGAAAGAGATCTTGCAGAAGCAATAAACAATTACGGCCTGAACTTAGAGAAATCTGCTGTTATCATGCAGGAAGTAAGTGTTACCCTGAAACAAGAAAAACGAAATCTTGATCAAATGATATCTGTAAGAGACCAATTTATTGTAAAAGCGCCAAAAGCAGGAATGGTCATCTATAAAAGAAACTGGGACGGGGCCAAACAGGGTGTAGGGTCAACTGTAAGTGCATGGGATAATGTTGTGGCTACCCTGCCCGACCTTTCAAAAATGATCTCAAAAACCTATGTGAACGAAATTGATATCAGCAAAATAAAAACAGGACAGAAAGTTGAAATTGGTGTGGATGCATTTCCTGAAAAATCTTATACCGGAGAAGTTATTGAAGTGGCTAATATTGGCGAACAGATGAAAAATTCTAACGCCAAGGTCTTTGAAATCCTTATTGAAATTTTCGAATTTGACTCTATCCTTCGACCTTCCATGACAACAAAAAACACCATCATTACCGCAATTATCGATAGTGTTTGTTATATTCCATTAGAAGCAGTAAATAATAACGACAGCCTTACTTTTGTTTATACAACTTCTAAAAGAAGACAACAGATTATTCTTGGACAAAGTAATGAAAATGAAGTTATCGTCAGAGCAGGGCTTAACCCGGATGATGAAATCTATCTGCTCCCACCTGTAAATCCTGACAATTTCAAAATCGTAACACTTGATACCGTCATAATCCATAATCTCGAAAAAAAAAATCAACTAAAGAAAAAACAAAATACAAAAGGTAAGGAAGATGATAAGCAATTCCAGGATAAAAAACTAACACCCGAGCAAACAAAAAAACTAAAAGAACAAAAAGGGAGTTCCCGAAAAAGAAAAAAAAATAAACATTAATAACATCACTTTCCTTTGAAAGATGATGAGTTAACCACATGGAACGCTACTTTTACATCATAAATATTGCCGTTGAAGCTGTTTTTGCCAATAGATTCCGATCCATGTTAACAGCATTGGGCATCATATTTGGAGTTGCTGCAGTTATTGCCATGCTTGCTATCGGAAATGGTGCGCAACAGGAAATCCTGGAACAAATAAAACT
>CBDUSM010000177.1:0-4169 GCA_965369825.1 uncultured Bacteroidales bacterium | reverse complement strand
GATGACAAAAACACTATGACCGAGAAAGGTACAAAAATTGAAGTTAAAGGGAAATGTGTTGGATTTAAAGAATACATGGGTTATTATTACATTGACTTCGTTCAAGAGTAACTGACAAATTCTTATATTTTTGCTGCAATCCGGTTTATAAACACTAAAAACAAAATAATATGAAAATAAAAATTTACATAATCAGCCTGCTGCTAATTGCAGCAGGTATTAACCAGTCATTCGGACAGGATCCTTATGAGCCAAATGATACGTATGAGACAGCCACAACTGTTACATGTGGCCAGCAACTTTCTGCATACATTCAAATAATTGGAGACGTTGATTGGTATGAAATTGAAATGGAAGAATCAGGCGTATTGGAAGTAGCGGTTACATCCGTACCAAGTAATCTGAATATAGATGTCGGAATATACCAAATAATCAATAATGTCCTTACTCTCATTGCCAATGACAGAGTTCCGTATCCTGCCAATGGTGATAATATGTATTCTTATGCAGTTGGGAACGCAGGTACCTATCTGATCCTAATTGAGGACAATGGCAATAATGCTTATTCTGATTCGGATCCGTATGAGATGGCACTGTCTTGCACTGCCAACGCCCTGGAATTAAACCAGATTTATGAGGAGGCAGCACAAATTCCAACAGACACCTGTTTTGAGGCCAATATTTATGGAGATAATCATACTTATACGGTGTATAATGATGTGGATTGGTTTGAAGTGCAGGTAACCAGTTCTGGTGTATTGGAAGTTGCTATAACTTCTGTACCAAGTAATCTTAATTTGGATGTTGGGATATATCAAATCATTGATAATGCCCTGACCCTTATTTCAGATGACAGGGTCCCGTATCCGGGTGGTGGTGATAATATGTTCTCCTATGCCGTGATCAATCCGGGAACTTTTTTAATCGTTGTTGAAGATAATGGCAATAATGCATTTAATGAGGATACTTATAATTTCTGTGTTGAATTCACTGCTAATGCCCTGGAATTAAACCAGATTTATGAGGAAGCAGCGCCCATTCCAACAGACACCTGTTTTGAGGCCAATATCTATGGGGACAACCATACTTATACGGTTTACAATGATGTGGATTGGTTTGAAGTACAGGTAACCAGTTCAGGTGTATTGGAAGTAGCTGTAACTTCTGTAGCCAATAATTTGAACCTGAATGTTGGGATATATCAGATTATTGATTATGCCCTGACCCTTATTTCAGATGACAGGGTCCCGTATCCGGGTGGTGGTGATAATATGTTCTCCTATGCCGTGATCAATCCGGGAACTTTTTTAATCGTTGTTGAAGATAATGGCAATAATGCATTTAATGAGGATACTTATAATTTCTGTGTTGAATTCACTGCTAATGCCCTGGAATTAAACCAGATTTATGAGGAAGCAGCGCCCATTCCAACAGACACCTGTTTTGAGGCCAATATCTATGGGGACAACCATACTTATACGGTTTACAATGATGTGGATTGGTTTGAAGTACAGGTAACCAGTTCAGGTGTATTGGAAGTAGCTGTAACTTCTGTAGCCAATAATTTGAACCTGAATGTTGGGATATATCAGATTATTGATTATGCCCTGACCCTTATTTCAGATGACAGGGTCCCGTATCCGGGTGGTGGTGATGATATGTTCTCCAATGCCGTGATCAATCCGGGAACATATTTGATAAAGGTGGATGATGATGGCAATAACGCATTTAATGAGGATACTTATAATTTCTGTGTTGAATTCACTGCCAATGCCTTGGAATTAAACCAGATTTATGATGAGGCGGCACCCATTCAGGCAGACACATGTTTTGAAGCAAATATTTACGGGGATAATCATCTTTATACGGTTTACAATGATGTGGATTGGTTTGAAGTGCAGATTGAAGTAGATAATAGCAATTTAGAAATAGCAGTTACCTCCGTGCCCGATAACCTTAATATGGATGTCAGTTTATATCAAATTATTGACAATGTACTTACTCTCATTGCCGATGATGGGGTTCCCTATCCCGGAGGAGGTGAGGATATGTTCGTCAGCGCTGATGTCAATGCGGGTACTTATCTGATCAGTGTTGAGGATAATGGTAATAATGCATTTAATGAGGAGACCTATACATTCTGCATGGATTTGATCGTAGATATCGATGAACTCTCTTTATTCAATCAGTTTGACGTATTTCCAAATCCGAACAACGGTCAGTTCAATATAAATTTTCTTTCAGAAAATAATGACCTGAAAATATTGGAAATAAATATTTTTGATTTCCTCGGCGGAGAAAAAGTAAAGCTTCAGCAAAATGCATTTGAAGGTAATGAAGTATCTATAAACATTAAAAACACTGCCAGTGGATTATATTTGCTGAGAATTCTGACCAATAAAGGAATTGTCACCAAAAAAATTCTGGTACAGTAGATAACCCGGGGGATGGCGAACAAGTCGCCATTCCCCGGCTAACTCAAAGGGTTAGATTCCGGTTTCAGCCTAGGTTGTTATTCCCCATATTTCTCATTCCTTATTGGTTATTTTTCATTAATCTTCATCATTGGCGTTACTTGGCGGCAGGAAGGAATATGTAAATATCCCAGATTTGCCCCGGGATCTGATCATTGAAAGACCTTTGACCTTAAAGAATAACCGCACTATCTGCCAGTTTTTGCCAATTTCCTTTTATTCAGAGTAGCCAACATGATTATTGCGATTTTTATATATTGAATGACACAGGAAGAACTCATACAACGACTTTACAACATCACTTCGAGGTGAAATCTATAATATTAAAATCACGCCTGAATGTAAAAAATATAAATTTGTTGACGGGAATGTGCTTGCTTTTAATATTCCTACTTCCAATAAAAAACCAGTTTATTTTAACAATCCAAAGAATACTTTTATCAGAGCAGCAAGTGGCGATCAGCGGGCAACGCAGGAAGAGATAGATACTATGTACCGTGATCAAGCTTATGGAACAATAACTTCCCGAAGAATAAAACAGGCTGACATAACTATGCCACGTAACCCTATCATTGCTGAACTTTTCAGGGTGGTGAAACTTTCTGAAAATGCAGGATACGGCTTTGATTAAATGATGATTGGGGGCTGGAGTTCCTATTCAAAAAATGTACCGAAATTTTCAAAAGATATTGATTCAACGACTGCCATTTTTAACTTCCCGGCAGAATTAATCACAACCCAGGCGGACGGACTTGATACGGAATCAGGCCGGAAAAAGGCCAGAGAAAAGGTCGGGGAAGTGTCGGGGAAAAGGTCGGGGAAAATAATGATAAAAAATAACCTTCTATGGTTATATTTATTGCTAATTATAAGTTAATTTTATGCCTGACAAATACTTTACCACAACTATGGATGCAATTGGAGTTCTTACAGGAGATATAATAAATTCTTCAAAAATTGAAGATAAAAAACTGCTTATAGATACGTTAAATACTGTGTTTAAAGAAGTAAATAGCAGCATACTAAATGGTAAAGCAAAGTTGAAGGAACAATTTGAGAAATCAAATCATCTTCAAAATATAATTTTGAATAATCTTAACAGTTTTTAATATGTCGTATAATAAAGCATTACCATACAACGATCTGACTTTACTCCCTCCGATGCAGGATATTGAAAATGTAAAAATTTTAAGAAAAGCAATTACTGCAAATAGAGCTTTGGCTGAGTTAAAGGGTTTGGATAAGATTCTTCCAAGTGACTCATCTGTTCTTGTGAATACAATTCCTTTACAGGAAGCTAAATCGAGTTCAGAAATTGAAAATATTTTAACTACCACAGATGAATTGTTTAAAGCATTTACAGCAGACATAAAAAAAACAGATCGTGAAACAAAAGAGGTCCTGAACTATAGAAAAGCACTGTGGGATGGTTTTAATCAAATGAAGTCAAAAGGTGTTTTGAATACTAATGTTTTTATACAAATTGTTAAAGATATTACTAGTTTAGCCTCTGGAATTCGCAACACTACTGGAACAGTAATAATAAAAGGAAATGGTGCTGTTATTTATACACCACCCGATGGAGAAGATGTTATTAGAAACAAATTAAAAAATTTAGAAGAATATATTCATTCTGATGATCAAGTTGATCCTTTGATTAAATTAGCACTCATTCATTATCAATTTGAGGCAATA
>CBDUSM010000176.1:0-4178 GCA_965369825.1 uncultured Bacteroidales bacterium | reverse complement strand
TACATTTTCTGCCGGGGTGGATGCATTTAACTTAAGTGATGTTATTAATTGTGGGCTTTATCCTGTTACTGTTTGCACTGACCTCCTAAAGCCTGGCGGGTATGGCAGGCTTTTTCAATATATAGAAGAGCTGAAAAATTCAAATGTTAGGACCAGTTCTATAAATACCCTAAAACATTATTCAAGCCAGACATTAATTGATGAAAGATACAAAAAAACAGCTTTTCATGATCCGGATATCAAAACCAACAGGCCACTGAATTATTTTGACTGCATTCATGCACCTTGTGTTGACACATGTCCTACAAGCCAAAATATCCCTGATTATATGCACTTCACGGCAAAAGGAGATTTTAAGTCAGCTTTTGAAGTGATTATGCATACAAATCCCTTTCCCCATACAACCGGAATGATCTGTGATCATCTATGCCAGACTAAATGTACACGTGTCAATTACGACAGCCCTGTTTTGATACGGGAAATTAAACGTTTTAATGCCGAAAAAGGAGAAGGCAATCATAAAAAAACAGGCAAAAAAATCAGTTCCGGATTTAAGGTTGCGATTGTCGGAGCTGGCCCATCAGGATTATCATGTGCCCATTTCCTGGCATTGGCCGGGTTGGAGGCAAACATCTATGAAACAAAACCCAAACCCGGTGGAATGGTATCAGCTGCAATTCCATCTTTCCGGCTTACTGATGAAGCCATTGACCTTGATATCGAAAAAATCAAAAAATCAGGAGTTAAAATCCACTATGGAAAAACCATTGATAAGAAGGCTTTCGGGCAGTTGAGCAAGGATAATGATTTTGTATATATTGCCACAGGCGCACAACAATCATCTAAGCTTCAAATAAAAGGTATTGAAGCTCAGGGTGTTCTTGATCCGCTTGAATTCCTGTTCAATGTGAAAGAAAAAAAACCTGCCGGGCTGGGAACTCATGTTGTAATAATAGGCGGAGGAAATACAGCTATGGATGCAGCCCGGACAGCTTACCGGCTTGTTGGGGAACATGGCAAAGTAACCATTGTTTACAGAAGGACCATCAAACAAATGCCGGCAGACACAGGCGAAATAAAAGCGGTGATGGAAGAGGGGATTGACATCATTGAATTAACGGCCCCCATAAGGGTCAACACAAAAAATGGCAAAGCTATCTCCCTTTCATGTTGCAGGATGAAGCTTGGCGAGAAGGACAATAGTGGAAGGCCAGGTCCTGTAGTGATCCCTGACTCTGAATTTACTCTTAATCTCGATACAGTAATCCCGGCTATTGGGCAGGACCTTGCTATTGATTTCATTGACGTCAATCTGCTAAAAACAAAACCGGGCTTTTATGAAACACAAATATCCGGTGTGTTCATTGGGGGCGATGCCATGCGGGGTGCCTCAACAGCTATTAATGCTATTGGCGATGGTAGAAAGGCGGCTCAGGAGATCATTAAAAAAGCAGGAATGAAATTTGATCCGGCACTGAAAACTAACAGGCCCTACCTCTCCCTGAGTAACCACATGGTAGCCAGAGCAAAAAGGGTGAACCCTGTTACCATCAATGAGACATCGCTCCTTAATCGCAAAAATTTCAAGCTTGTTTCATCCACCTTAACAAAAAAGGAAGCGATTAAAGAAGCATCGAGGTGCCTGCTTTGCGATGAGGTTTGTAATATTTGTACTACTGTTTGCCCAAACCTCGCGTTTCATTCATATGAAACTGTCCCGGTCAACTACAAGCTACAGAAAATCATCAATAAGGGTGGAAAGCATGTAATTATTGAGGATAATCCTTTTGAGATCAACCAGAAATATCAAATCCTCCACATTGCTGATTGGTGTAACGAATGTGGCAATTGTTCTACTTTTTGCCCTACTTCAGGCTCCCCTTATAAAGACAAACCGCATTTGTACCTCAGCAAGGATGCGTACAATGCTGATGACGAAGGGTATTATCTGGAAAACAAAGAAGACGAATTAATTTTATACCAAAAAAGCAAAGAGAGAAAATCGATGCTTACTTTGAAAAACAAAATGCTTAGTTACAAAGCTGATGGCTTCCTGGTTACACTTAATCCATCAACCTTAAGGATAATTACTTTTGAAAATAGAGAAAAAAATGCCAGGGAAATTAGTTTACAGAATGCTGCAGAGATGAGTATTATTTTGCAGGGTGCAAAATCATTTTTTAAATATTAAACGACATGAATAACAGAGAAAAAGTATTAGAAAACACAATAAAAAGATGCAGGGACAGACACATTATCCTTCCTACATACAAACAAATGAGAGATCCGGGCCTTATCCCTGAAAAAATTAAGGAGAAGCTTAAAAGTATAGGCTTATGGGATTTGAACTCGTTGAACATGTTTCGAATTACCTGGAAAAATGAACCAGTGGCATTTGGTGGTGGGTTTGGAGGTGTAAATTACCTCGAATTACCCACTGAGTTAACAGGCGTTAAAGCAAGAATTATTATGCTGGTTGGTAAATTTTTCCCTACCGGCTCTCATAAGGTAGGTGCCACATTTGGGCCCCTTGTTGAAAAATTAATCACAGGCCGGTTTGACCCAACGAGACAAAAAGCCCTCTGGCCATCAACTGGAAACTATTGCCGTGGCGGAGCTTATGACTCCTATTTGCTGGACTGTGATTCTATTGCTGTTCTTCCGGAAGGAATGTCGCAGGAAAGATTCGATTGGCTACACAAGGTGGGCGCAGAGGTCTTTGCAACCCCTGGTTGCGAAAGTAATGTAAAAGAGATCTATGACAAAGTGAAACAGCTTCTTGCTGAAAGAGGCGATGAGATTGTAAACCTTAACCAGTTTGATGAAATTGGCAATCCCCTTTGGCATTATGCAGTAACCGGCCCGGCAATGGATGAAGTTTTCAATTCGTTAAAAAATAAAAATGACAGATTCAGCGGTGTCTTTCTAACACAAGGGTCAGCGGGTACGTTGGGGAGCACTGATTTTCTAAGAGAAATATATCCAAACATTAAGGTGTGTGCGGGTGAAGCACTTCAATGCCCTACGCTATTACTGAATGGGTTTGGTGAGCACCGTATCGAAGGAATTGGCGATAAACATGTTCCCTGGATACATAACATCAAGAACATGGACCTTGTCGCAGGAATTGATGATACACCGAACATGCGCATTATGAGGCTGTTTAATGAAGCAGATGGAAAGGCGTTTCTTAAAAATGAAGTTAATATTGATTCCACCCTGGTTGATGATCTGGAATTATTGGGAATTTCGTCCATTGCAAATTTAATGGGATCAATTAAACTGGCAAAATATTATGAAATGAACGAGCATGATGTGATCTTAACCGTTGCTACCGACTCGATGGAACTGTATCAGACAAGACTAACAGAGGAAAAAGAAAAACATGGGGAGTTTGACAATAAAGCGGCTGCCATTAGTTTTGAAGCTGACTTAAAAGGGATCAACATTGACCATATCATTGAAATGAATTATTACGAGAAAAAACGCATGCACAACCTCAAATACTTTACATGGATAGAGCAACAAGGTAGATCCGTAGAAGAACTGAATGCGCAATGGTATGATGATAATTACTGGAAATCGCGCTATGCCAAAGTGGAGGAGTGGGATGAACAGATCATGGAATTCAATGAAAGGACCGGGGTTCTTAAAGAGTATATAATATGAAAAAAGAAAAAAGAAATACCAGCTTCGTTTATCAATGCGTTAATTGTGGGAAGCAATACGATGAGCACGAAGTTTTGTACCTCTGTCCTCAGTGCGTGAAATCAAATCAACCATCAGAGCCCCCAAAAGGTGTTTTGAAAACTATTTATGATTACGAAAACTTAAACTTCGCAGCCCCGTCAAAACCTGTTAGTTTATGGAAAAAACCTGCAAATATCTGGAAAGCATATCAGCAAATAAAAGACCAATTTGTTGACCTGCTGCCAATAAAAGATATGGAAAGCCTCCCAAACCTTCGTATTGGGAACACACCTTTATATTCAATAAACAAATTAGACAATACAAAATTGCCGTTTCAACTTTTCCTGAAAGACGACACGCAAAATCCAACCTCCTCATTAAAAGACAGAGCCTCCGCTGTGGTTTCGGCCTATGCAAAAGAAAAGGGTTTTGACACTATCATTACAGCTTCCACGGGCAATGCCTGCTCTTCCCTGGCAGGTATTTGC
>CBDUSM010000175.1:0-4179 GCA_965369825.1 uncultured Bacteroidales bacterium | reverse complement strand
TCAATCACGGCTTGAGGTTGGGAATGGGAAAAACACAGGAAGAAGAAAAAAGAGCTGTTGAAGCCGGGTACTGGCAACTGTATAGATATAATCCTGTATTGGAAGAGGAAGGGAAAAATCCATTCCAACTTGATTCTAAGGAACCTGATTGGACACGGTTCCAGGAGTTCCTTGACGGAGAAGTCAGGTACTCCTCTCTTAAGAGGACTTTCCCTGCTGAAGCTGAAGTATTATTTTCTGCGGCAGAAGAAGATGCTAAAAGGAGATACAAAAGCTATCTCAGAATGGCAGCTATGGATTATTCTAACGAGTAGATGACCTGTTGGTTTGGATTTTATTGCTTAATTTTTTGTTTTTCTAATTAGTGCCAAAACTAAAGGTCCCTCCGAAGAACAAACTAATTTTATTATAATTGAGGATCATTGTATTTTCACGAGTACCTTGTAAAGGTGCGTTTTCCACTGTATTGTACTCCACAGGGTCAGCCATATTGATTAGTTGTAACTGGTTTTTATTTCTGCCATACGAATATTGCAACCCGGCAATGATATTTAATTTAAAAATTGTTAACTGCCCTCCGCCAGTGATATGATATACATTATATATAATATCCTGCAACCGGTTATAGTTACTGAGTTCGCCATAATCCAGATTCTTGAGGTAATTGAAATCGGTTCTTGCTCCTGTAAGAATGAGTATATCATCTGAAACATTCCATCGATAGCCAAGGGCAATATTTACTACTGATTTAGCACCGTAGGCGTAACTTAACCAGTCTTTAGTTTTTAATTTCTCATAGTTTTCCTGAGTAGTAATGTTTGGGTTAATATTGGCTGCGACCAATTTGTAAGAAGTGATTTCATTAAAATATTCAATGGTGGCAAAGTACGTCTTTTTGTTGTCTCGATTATCATAGGTAAAGCCGAATGCGATGGATAGTGGATTTTTCATCTCAACACTGATTTCATTTTTGATTTGGGTATCAACTATCAGCATATCCGGCAAGAATCCGTTTCCATTTGGATTACTTATGTTGCTTTGTTTTATTTTTCCGGATGCGATTTTGCCACCTGAGAAAAGCCCAACCGATGGAGTAGTTATATTGATGCCTATTCCCAATCGTTCAGGTTTATATTTAAAACCAAACTTCCAGATAAGCCTGTTATTATTAAACCTGACATATTCAACTTTCTGAGCTGCGGCACTATAAAATGGCACAGCCAGGTTATTATGATAGACAGTGTCGTTTAGGGGGTATGCTTCAATATCTAACAGGTATTGATATTCAAGGTTCTTTATTGACAAGAACATGCTCATGCCAATCGTAAGTGTCTTATCAATTTTATATGACCCACCAAAGCCGACCCAGTCATCTCTAAAATATTGACTTGCCCTGAATGTTCCGATATATCTTTCTTTACCTTCAAGGTTTGCTAAAATATCCATTATTTTGTCTTCTGAATGTGTCATTTTCACATTCAGAAATTCTTTGTTCAAAATGGCAAATTCAAGACTAAGACGTGGAGTGTTTTTCGGCTGCAGAAGATAAGCTATGAACCTTGGTTGAAGTTGGAATTTAGATTTATGTAAGTTAATATCGTTACCCAATGCATTTTTATAATTGAAAAATTCAAATGAGAATAGGCTGGCATTAACAGAGAGTTTCGAAGTTTCGATTTCTGAAATGTTTGCAGGGTTATAATAGATGGCACTAACACCTGTACCTCCTCCAACAACAGCTCCTGCTAATAATGAGGCTTCTTCATTGAAATTGTGTGACCAGTATCTGTTTGTCTGGCCATAAGACTGATGAGATAGGTAGTGTAATAAAATAAAAATAAAGACTTTGAAACTCAGCTTGGTGAAGGTATGATTTCTCACGGTGTTTCTGCCAGTAATTTAAGGGTTAGCATAATAATTTGTCAGGTGAAATACCTGACAAGCATCCTTGTACGTTTCTTCTCAGGTGAAACACCTGACAAGCACTTGTACTTTTTTTTGTCAGGTGAAACACCTGACAGGCAATGCCAATCATTCATCTCAATTGATACTGATCTCAAATGGCAACCTGGCCTGGACTCCTTTCATTTCTGAGACCTCTTTTATGTAATGATAGTATTTGTAATTTACCCCCAATTCTTTTTCAATCATTGATTGTGTACTCTTACCCATCAGTTGATCCATGATTTGTTGAAAAGGGTCTTTTTGTTTGGGTAGTGAAAGAATTTTGTACTCTTCCACTTCTGCCATTTCTGCTGCCAGAATGATGGCATCATCTAACCCGCCAAAGTCATCAATAAGACCTATTTCTTTAGCGTCTGTTCCACTCCATACCCTTCCCTGTGCTATTTCATCTACCTCTTCCACAGTCATATTCCTGGCTTCTGAAACATATTTGAGAAATTTTTGATAAACACTTTCCACGAAGGCTTGCATGATTACCCCTTCATACACGGTCATTTTTCGGTTAACAGATGGGAACCCGGCATTTTCATTAGTAGCAGCGTTATCGAAGGTAATTCCCAGTTTATCGTTATAGAATCCTTGAAGATTTGGCAGAAAACCAAAGACGCCGATAGAACCGGTAATTGTATTCTCATCAGCAATAATTTTATGCGCCTGGCAGGATATCCAATAGCCTCCGGAAGCAGCCACATTTCCATAGGATGCAACAATCGGTTTTTCTTTTTTGGCAAGAATAAGCTCGCGAAGGATGATATCGGAAGCCAATGCATCGCCCCCGGGGCTATTTACTCTTAGGACAATTGCCCTGATGTTTGTGTCGAGGCGGGCTTGGCGGATAGCTTTTGAAAGCCGGTCAGCACCTATGGTGTAATCATCACCTTCTCCCATCCCAATACTTCCAAGGGCATAAACGACAGCTATCTTGTTGCGGGTATATTTTTTCTTTCCTTTGCTTACTTTCGTGGCCGTGTATTTTGTTAATTTGATAAAAGGTATCTTTTCTTTTTCTTCCAATTCAAGACGATTCCTGAGTTCGGCAAGAAGCTCATCTTTATATAATAAACCATCGATCAGTTTCATTTCTTTAGCGTTTTCATTTCGTTTAAACACTGAAAGATTATCAGCAATCTCATTTAATTCTTTTTTAGAGATATTTCTGCTCTCAGAGATTCCTGCAACGACATGATCCCAAAGAGAGAAAATAAGCTTAGTCATTTGCTTCCTGTTGGCTTCACTCATTTTGTCAAGAAAGAATGGTTCTAAAGCACTTTTAAATTGATTGTTTTCAGGACGTATAACCTGGGGCTCAATGTGTAATTTATCGAGCGTCCCTTTCAGGAACATAAGTTCGGCATTGAGTCCTTTAAAAACCATTACTCCCATTGGGTTCATATACACTTTATCTGAAGCAGAAGCCAGGTAGTAGGATGCCTGTGTATAATAATCAGCATAAGAGATTATCCATTTATCTGATTCTTTAAAATCTAATAGTTCCTTTCGGATTTCATCAATCGTGGCAAAACCAGCCTGCAGATTACTTAGATCAAGATAGATTCCCTTTATGTGGTCATCTTCTTTGGCTTTTTTAATATTCTTCAGGATATCATCCAATCCGGGATTTTTTTCCATTGAGAATTTAGTAAGATTTGTGAAATCAGGCGTAACCGGAGCCCTGTCGTGGATTGGCTTGTCAAGTGCCATGTGTAAAATGGCATTTTTGGGAACAACAACTATTTCTTTTTTACCCATCGATAGGGCGGCGGCAAACATGGCCATTAAAAGAAAAAATAAAACGATGATTGTCAGGCCAAAGCCTAACATCGAGGCAAACATAAATTTAAAAAATTGTTTCATGGTAGATTGTTTTTAATTAGGGCGTTAATTTAATAAAAATTTCCGAGAAATCTCCAATCATATTGTAATTTTGGCAATAATATGAAACGTTGATTATGAGTATTGCATATTTACTGTTAGGAGGAAATGTTGGCAACAGGGAATTAATACTGAAAGAATCGGGTAATCTTGTGGCTGAAAAAGTTGGGGATATAGTTGCCCGATCAGCATTATATGAAACCGAACCATGGGGATTTGAAGATGAGAACATGTTTTTAAATCAGGCAATAAAGGTTGAAACCGACATGTCACCTTCTTCTCTGCTTGATACCTTATTACAGATTGAGCAATCAATGTGACGCGCAAGGCTGGTTACAAAAT
>CBDUSM010000174.1:0-4183 GCA_965369825.1 uncultured Bacteroidales bacterium | reverse complement strand
ACACCCACACTTCCTATTACACACCCACACCCACACAGCGATTCAAGCTTAAGCTTGAATCGCTTTCTCCCAATTCCATGCTGATAAGGTCATTTGGTCAAGTGTTTTTTCTGCTTTCCAGCCAAGCTCTTTGTTAGCATAGTTGGTATCGGCCCAAACCTTCTCAATATCACCAGGCCTGCGATTTGCTATCTTATAATTCAATTTCACACCTGAGCCTTTTTCAAATGACCTGATCACCTCCATAACAGAAAATCCATTTCCTGTTCCAAGATTAAAAACCTCGAAATTTTCCTTCTTTTTCCCGGCCAACAGCCTATTAACAGCAATCACGTGAGCCTTTGCCAGGTCAACTACATGGATATAATCTCTAATGGCCGTACCATCAGGTGTATTATAATCATCGCCGTAAACAAGTAGGCCGGATCTTTTACCAATAGCTGTTTGCGTAATATAAGGCATTAGGTTGTCGGGAATCCCCAGGGGCAATTCGCCAATAAGGGCAGATTCATGTGCGCCTATGGGGTTAAAATAGCGAAGCGATATCGCTTTCAGCCCATGAGCCTTTACAGTATCTTCGATGATCTCTTCAGAGATCTGTTTGGTGTTTCCATAAGGAGAAGCAGCTTTTTTTATGGGAGCATTTTCATTAACGGGTAATAAATCCGGTTGTCCGTATACGGTGCAGGAAGAGGAAAAAACAAAACAGGCTGCTTTACTATCTTTCATACATGCAAGAAGATTGAGAAGTGAAAACAGGTTATTCCGGTAGTACTTTAAGGGTTTCTTTACCGATTCCGGGACAGTTTTATAAGCAGCAAAATGTATCACTGCGGAAATATCGTACCTCTCAAAAAAATCGTTGGTCCGATCAGGATCAGTCAAATCAAATTTTTCAAAATCCGGTTTTACCCCTGTGATTTTTTCAATGGAATTTACAACTTCAGCGGTAGAGTTACACAAGTTATCAACGATAACTACTTCATAACCGCTTTGCTGTAACTCCACAACAGTATGCGATCCAATGTATCCGGTTCCTCCTGTAACAAGAATTTTCATCTACTTAACATTTTTCAATAATTCATGATAATCACCTTTTAATCCAACCGGTTTCGCATTCCTTATCTCATATGCTGTTTGAATACTGGGTCTTGCGTCATCCGCCGAAAAACCATTCCCCTCAATTATCCTTTTATAACTTTCCGTATGCAAATCGGCAAACCCACCACTAAACTCAATCTCTTCACTGTCAATTGTAATTGAACGATACGTACGTTGGCCATTAACCTTTACTTCGTTTGGCAACAGGTTAAAATCAAGGCTCAAAAACCATTTTATTCTGGCTCTTTCGAGTTGCATAAACCCTGCCACCGTTTTTTCATCTGAATAATGAACAATGCTTTCTTTTACTTGTCCAAAAAGATATATCAGCATATCAAAAAAGTGAATGCCGATGTTGGTTGCCACTCCACCCGACTTAGCAGCCTCACCTTTCCACGACCTGTGATACCAGTTGCCCCTGCTGGTGATATAGGTAAGATTGACGTCATGAATTTTGTCGACCGGGGTTTGTAAAATTTGCTGTTTCAGTTTGATGATTTCAGGGTGAAGCCTCACTTGCAAAATAACATTGATCCTTTTACCGGTTTCTTTCTCTACCTCTTTTAAAGCGTCAATGTTCCATGGATTCAGTACCAGGGGTTTCTCACAAATAGCATCAGCCTGGTTTCGCAACGTCAACCGGATATGTGCATCGTGAAGATAATTAGGCGAACAAATAGCGACATAATCAATTTTCTGTTCTTTTTGCCGTCTCAGTTTATCAAGATGGCGGTCAAACCGTTCAGATTCGGTAAAATAATCAGCATCCGGGAAATAACTATCAATAACACCCAGGCTGTCGAAAGGATCCAGTACAACAACCAGGCTGTTTCCGGTATCCCGAATAGCTTTCATATGTCGTGGGGCAACAAACCCGGCTGCGCCTATTAAAGCAAATCTCTTTGTTTTGGGCATATCGCTCATTATAAAATGGTCAGCATTTATTTGTTGGTTATCTGTTTATCTATTTATTATTACCGGGTACTGGCCACTGGCCAGTGGCCACTACTTACCGGCGACCTTCTCAATCTTCCCATCATCTAACCGATACGTTTCTCCACTCTCAGGACATACAGCAACACCATGGTTATCGAAATGAAGCTGATGCCCATATTCGCTCATCCATCCCGTTTGACGGGCAGGATTACCCATTACTAAAGCATAAGGCACGACTGGTTTTGTTACTACAGCCCCTGCACCTATAAAAGAGTACGAGCCAATATCATTTCCACAAACAATAGTGGCATTTGCCCCGATAGTTGCACCTTTTCTTACCCTTGTATTCTCGTATTTATCTTTCCGTACAACAGCACTACGAGGATTAATAACATTGGTAAATACCACAGAAGGGCCCAAAAACACATCATCCTCAATTATAACACCCTTATAAATGGACACATTATTTTGGACCTTGACATTATCACCTACTATCACATCAGAAGCAATAAATACATTCTGGCCAATATTGCATTGCCTACCGATTATACTGCCCGACATAATATGTGAAAAATGCCAGATGCGGGTATCATGGCCTATCTTACACCCTTTATCTATTATTGCTGTTTCGTGAGAGAAATATTCCTTTTTCATAAAGATCAAGAATAATTGACAAATTCAAGGACAGACGAAGTAATATAATCCAGTTGATCACCATCAAGCTCCGTATGCATTGGTAAAGATAATACCGATCGTGATAAATGCTCTGTTACAGGGAAATCTCCTTTTTTATATCTCGGGTCCTGATATGCTTTTTGCATATGTAAAGGTACAGGATAATAAATCATAGCAGGAATTTCTTTCTCGTTTAAAAAAGATTGTAAAGCATCCCTGTTGCAGTCGTTTACAACCAATGTATATTGGTGAAAAACATGAGTTGAGTTTGGGGATCTAAAAGGTATTTTTAACCTGGGATTATCAGAAAACATACGATCGTAGTGATCAGCCACCTCAACACGGCGGGAGGCATAATCATCGAGGTATTTCAATTTAACATTCAGAATTGCCGCCTGCATGCTGTCAAGACGTGAGTTTACGCCAATATAATCATGATAATACCTTCTTGCCATCCCATGATTAACCATGATACGCAATTGGTTAGCCAGCTGATCATCATTGGTAAATATCGCTCCTCCATCCCCGAATGCCCCAAGGTTTTTTGATGGAAAAAAAGAGACACACCCAACATCCCCGATGGTGCCGGCTTTAGCCCGGGAACCATCACTGAAAATATATTCGGAACCAATGGCCTGACAGTTATCTTCAATTACAAAAAGATTATGCTCACGGGAAATATCCAATATCGCTTCCATATCAGCGCATTGGCCAAAAAGATGAACCGGAACAATGGCCCTGGTTCCTGGTGTAATGGCTTTTTTAATAGCTTGAATATCAATATTAAATGTATCAGGCTCAACATCCACAACCACGGGTATCAGGCCTAAAAGAGCGATCACCTCTGCTGTTGCAATGAAGGTAAATGAGGTTGTGATAACTTCATCCCCGGGTTTGAGGCCAAGCGCCATCATCGAAACTTGCAGAGCATCGGTACCATTGGCACATGGGATAACATGTTTTATGCCCAAATATTTTTCCAGGTTTGACTGGAAATTTTTCACTGCCGGACCATTAATAAATGCCGTTGAATCAATAACCTCCCGGATAGCCTGATCAATCTCCGGCTTTATCCGTTCATATTGATCTTTAAGATCAACCATTCGAATTTGTCTCATACTCCTATTCCATTTTCAAATGAAACGATAAACTTCTAAATTTATTTGAACATGCCAAACAGCAAAGTTAGACAATTTATTATTAGATTCAAGCGTCAGGAAGTTAGACGAAGGATGGGATTAAAGACGATTTTACTATCTTTGCATATATTTCATAGCCTTCTTATGATATCATCTATCAAATATATATTTGGAGTTTTCTTACTCTGCTTAACGCTGTTTTCAAATGCACAGGTTAATGTTTCAGAATCATCAATCTTTGCCCCTATGACCGGCCCCACTTTTTCTTTCCAGCTTCCGGGAGGCGATTTAGCTGAACGTTTTGGAAGTAACTTTACCATTGGCGGGACTTT
>CBDUSM010000173.1:0-4199 GCA_965369825.1 uncultured Bacteroidales bacterium | reverse complement strand
ATCCATCATTACGACCATATCTTCAGTTGAAACCAGGCCAACTACATTGGGGTCTTCATAATAGTAGGCTCCGGTACCTGATACAGGAACACCGCTTACAAAGTTTGCCGGCTGGCCACCAATACCACCCATTGTACCTTCATAATTGGTCATTCCGGCTTGAAGCGCTGCAAGCACATTGGCCAGCCCCCAGCCTCTGGATACGTGAAAGTGAACTATATGTTTTTCCGGTGTTGGAATAGCATCCATCAACATGGAAAAATATTGATAAACCCTGTCAGGAGATGCAGAACCATCATGATCGGCATGTTCAACATCATCAGCTCCAATATCAAACCAACGCTTGGTAAACTCAATTGCTTTTGACATTTCTGTAGGCCCTTCAATAGGGCAACCCCAGATAGTACTTACCGTTCCATTAACTTTAATGCCTGCATCATGGCATTTTTTAGTATATTTTTCAGCCATTTTCCAGTATTCCGTCAGGTTGTATCCTGAATTTCTTATTTGATGGGTTTCACTGGTTGATACCATCATCAGGATCCTGTCAGGGCCATAACCATCAAGCTTTGCCTGGATAGCCCGGTCCATCGATCGCTCTCTGATAGTAATAGCCGTTAAAGAAACGCTATCAATTATATCTTTGACTTTTTTGCTAGAACGAATCAGTTTAAATAATTCATCAACATCTGAAAACTGAGGCATGCCCTTGGGGTTACCGAAATTTGACACTTCAATATGTTTAAACCCTGCAAGGATCAGTTGTTCAAGAACCCAAAGCTTTGCCCTGGTTGGAATAAATTGTTCTTCATGCTGGAAACCATCTCTAACTGTTATTTCTCCAATTGTTACTTTTTTGGGGTAATTCATAGTGCGATTATTTAATGTTATTTGATTTGATTTTTTTCAGTTGATAAAATTACGAACATTTTTTTAATCCGGGATAGTCACCTCTTTAAAAAAATCCAGCACGCCCGGATTAGCAAGGGCATCTCTGTTCAGCACCTCTTCTCCATGGATAAGTTTTTTTACGGCCACTTCTACCTTTTTACCATTAATGGTATATGGGACTCCGGGGGTTTCAATAATAACCGCCGGTACATGCCTGGGGCTGCAATTTGTCCGGATCATTTTTTTAATTTTTTTAAGCAACACTTCATCAAGCCGGAAGCCTTTTTTAAGCATAACAAATAAAATCACCCGTTCATCTCCATGGTATTGTTGTCCGACGACTACGGAATCTTCAATCTCAACAATGTTTTCAACGACCCTGTAAATCTCTGAAGTTCCTATTCGTACACCCATGGGGTTGAGGGTGGCATCCGATCGTCCAAACATGGTAATTCCTTCATGATCGCTTATCCTGATGTAATCTCCATGATGCCAGATACCTTTGTACTGCATAAAATACGCACTTCGGTACTTTTCTCCATCTTCATCATTCCAAAAATAAACCGGCATAGAAGGGAAAGGAGATTTACAAACCAATTCCCCTTTATCCTCCCGAATGGAGTTACCATTTTCATCAAAGCTATCAATATTCATTCCCAGTCCGCTGCATTGTATTTCTCCTTTGTAAACCGGCAGCATAGGATTTCCCAACACAAAACAGGAAATGATATCGGTACCTCCTGCGATCGATGAAAGCTGAACGTCAGTTTTCCAGTCGCGGTATACATATTCAAAACTTTCGTCCGATAAAGGAGAACCTGTTGAGGTTATTGCCCTAAGATAGGGGAAGTCAGATATTTCATTTGGTTTCACACCGGCAGACTCAAGTGAAGCAAGGTATTTGGCGCTGGTTCCAAACAAGGTGAGATTGAGATCATCTGCCATATTGATCAAGGCATCAGGACGTGGATAAAAAGGATTTCCATCAAAACAAACAATCGTAGCGCCTGTAGCAAGACTGCTGATAAACCAGTTCCACATCATCCAACCGCAAGTGGTAAAATAAAAAACCCTGTCATCTTTCTTTACATCACAATGCAATACAAGTTCTTTAAGATGCTGGATCAGGGTGCCTCCTGCCGAATGAACAATACTTTTGGGCAAGCCTGTTGTGCCGGAAGAATACATGATATAAAGAGGATGGTCAAAAGGAAGTTGTTCAAAAGTCATTTCTCCTGTAACAGGTTGAGCCAGGTCATCCCATGTTATGGAGTAATCGGGCATCTTCGACATATCAAGATGGCCGGTGAAGTTGATCATAATAACTTTTTCTACTGATGGCAGTTGGCTCAGAATTCCAAGGAGTTTTTCCTGCGAGTCGAATCGTTTCCCACTGTACAAGTAGCCATCAATCGAAAAAATTACCTTTGGTTCTATCTGGCTGAACCGGTCCAGCACTCCCTTGATCCCAAAATCCGGGGAGGAAGATGACCAAATAGCTCCAATCGATGCAGTTGCCAGCATAGCTATGATGGTTTCAGGAATATTCGGCATAAAGGCTCCGATACGATCACCTTTTGTTACACCAATTTTTCTAAGTCCCTCGGCAATTTCATGTGTTTTGTTATACAGCTCCCTGAAGGAAATGTGACGCTCTTTTCTGTTTTCCCCTCTGAAGATAATGGCTGTCCGGTCATCCCGGTATTTAAGTAAGTTTTCGGAAAAGTTCAGTTTAGTGCCCTGAAACCATTTTGCCCCAGGCATTTTTGATTTATCATCCACGACCATGTTAAAATTCTTTGAATAAAGAATGTCACTAAAATTAAAAAATGTGCCCCAGAAGTCAGCAATATTTTCAATACTCCACTGGTGCAGGTCCTGATAATTATCAAAATTCAGACCATACTTATTGTTAACATGATCCATAAATGCATGCATCTGCGAATTTTCAACTATATCGCTTTCAGGTGTCCATAATTTTTTGTATTTCATTTTTATATTTTAAATTTTCAATATTTACTATGTCTGGGTGCTAAAGATTAACATTATTCCCAAGACCTCTATTTATTAATTCCTTTACTACTCCAAACATCATAGCTGAAAAGTCCTCTTTAAATTCATTGTTATCAGAATAGAGTTTATACAAATCAAAATTGGTGGTAACATGTTTTAAGAGTTCTTCGCCAACAATTTTATCGCTTGTTATTCTTGCATTCTGGTCATCCGAATATTTAAGCGAATTTACTAATTCATCATTTTTTGCAACATCAGCCGCAATATTTTCTGCCATTTGCCTCACTTTGTCAGCATCTTCAAATTGAGTTCCATAACGGTCATTAAATGTTTGAAGGATGTTTGAAAGCTTGTCTATTTCCGGTTCGCTTAAACTACCTCTCATATCCGTTGGAATTGGCTTTAAATCTTCGCCTTGTGCCATTGCAATATTAGTGGTTGATTCCAACTGCAAACGATAACTCTCCATGTCGATATTATCCAAAACACCTTTGGCTAAATCTACAGAAGTGTCTCCACCTAATTTGTTTTGTAGGTGATTTAAAAAAATATAAAGTCTTTCTAAATATGGATTTTCAAACGGAACAATTTGAGAGAGGAAAATATACAAACGAACGTAGGTTTTTACCTTTGCCCTAAAATCTGCCTGATGTTCTTCTTCTAAATTATTTCGGAATATTTCGGCTGACTCGTCTAATAATGAGTGCAACTGGTCAATAGGAACATTTGCCAATATTTTGTTTGAAAATGCTTCAACTTGCACTCTTGAATAAACCTGATAATTGTCTAAAGCATCTTGTAAATCAAATAATTTATTTGGATCTGTTGCTTCTCCTAAAATAGTAGTTTCAAAATATGGCTTAAATGCATTTTCAATATCTTCAACGGTGTTAGCAAAATCTAAAATAAAAGTCTCTTTCTTTAGCGGATGACTTCTGTTTAAACGAGAAAGTGTTTGTACGGCATTAACACCACCCAATTTTTTATCTACATACATGGTATGTAAAAGAGGTTGGTCAAATCCTGTTTGAAATTTGTTGGCAACCAATAAAAAGCGGTATTCGTTTTTTTCAAATTCAGAAGGGATTTTACTACTTGAAAAACCGTTTAAACCTACTTCTGTTTCACCATCAATTTCACCTGAAAAAGCAACAATTGCTTTGTATGGACTATTTACAGAAGTTAAATAAATGTCAAAAGCATTTTTATATAGCACTGCGTTTTTCCGGCTACTTGTTACCATCATTGCTTTTGCTGTGCCACCCATGCGTTTTTTATAAACTACATTATCCATG
>CBDUSM010000172.1:0-4215 GCA_965369825.1 uncultured Bacteroidales bacterium | reverse complement strand
CAATTCTGTCCGGCCTCCTTCCATGGCGGGAAATCCAAGGCCGGAAGAGCTTTCAATGTAAGTAAGGGTAGATTGTGCCTGAGTTAATGCTAAATAGAAAAAGAGAACCGTGATAATAACTAGTTGTTTTTTCATGATTGAGTTATTGATTAATAGCAGGACACTAAAATTAATCATAAAATCATAAATCTCCAACATTATTTTTTAGATGCTAAATTCTCTTTATAGAGAATTCGGGCTTGTTGGATGATCATTTCATCAAGCGTAAGGTAGTAATGTTTTGCATTTTTGGAGACAACTGCCATGCGTGTGGTATCGTTTCGGATTATTTCTTCGTATTGTTTTAGTTGATGATATTTTTTGTGGATTTTTGGATATTTCGTGAAGAACATGTATTCTGAATCCTGCCATAACGCCTCATCGTATGAAATTCCTTTCTTTTTTGCTTTTTTTATTATGGCGTTTGCCCAGGTGGCGTCGTTAGCAATAATATCTTGATAATATCGCGGTCCGTTTATTTCAAGGTATTTCTCAAGGTTAGTTGTTATAAAAATATACTCAGCCTCTGACCTGATCATCCTTTCAAGTGTGTTGTCCGAATAATTTGCCTTATCGGCCAGCCTATCGAATGTCACCATATTCATCCTGACATTATTTTCATAATTATACAATAAATCAGGTTCCAGTGCAGGTGAATAAATATTGAAGATGTTATCAACAAATCCAAAATCATATTTATGTAGAAAGCGTTCGGTTATCATCAAAAGTACGATATCCTGCTTTTCAACCTCCCTTTGTATATTAATCGTATTAACAAAAACTGTATCGGTCCAGGAAGCCGGAAAGACCAATTTATTAAAATACCAGTAGTCCATATTACTGAATAGATGTTCGGGGATGGAAGCGTTGTATATATTCCAATAATAACTGTCACCAACATTTAAGACCATGGGCCGGACTTTGCTGCGATTATCTTCAAAAGAGAGCACAGGATAAGCCATTGGCTTATGAGGTAACTCCCAAAGCAGGTTTAAGGGTTTTCCGGCATCGTAATCAGGAGGCCTGGGAAGCGTTGTAATCTCAAGAGAGTCAATGTACATTTCAGGCATATCAATTTGCCGCAAATGTTCTAAGTATTTGATCAGGCTATCGGCAACAAAGGCCATACCGTAGTTACTCCAGTGAACGCCATATTGTGGATACATTGAGTAACTCGCCGTGTCTTTCATCATCCGGTAATACTTATTCATGTCAACATAACTGATTTCAAGTTCATCTGCCTTCTTGAGAATGAATTCATAGTTTGAAATGGTTTTAGTTGCCAGATCATACCGGTCAGGAATGTATTCCGGTTCATACCGTGCTTTACTGGGTTCAAGAACCAGTATAAGATCAATATTTTTGTTTTTTTTAAGGTAATTCTGCACATATTTCAATCTGCGCATTTTTTTATCCCAGGTTTTTTCTCCAATAAAATCGTTGCCAAGGTATGCCCTGATATAGTCATGTTCATACAAAACATCATTTTTTCCAACGATTATACCTTCTGCATGAGTTTTCCGGAAGAGACTAAAATCAAGTTGGTTATTGATTCGCACCAGGAGGTTACGAAATCCGATGTGTTGTTCAAGGTAATTGGTTAACTGATCCTGGAATTTGCCTGAAAACCATCCTGCTTTGCTAAATTCAGGTTTTGAAGCAAGGATAAAATCACCTTCCAGTTGCCTGATAGCAAAAATGTGGTACTTTTTTTGTACAGGTGACAAAAAAAGCAATGTCACTATCAAAGCAAACAGTTGGTATTTCAGTTTCTTCATTTCTCCCAGGTCACAAAGGTAAAATAAAGTTTATTAGCCTGATTAAACTACAGATTTTTTTGTAAAGAGCTATGAATAGCCCCGCCTTTCAAGGCGGGGATTACAAAGGCGGGGATTACAAAGGCGGGGATTACAAAGGCGGGGATTACAAAGCACGTAACGCATGCATAAATGGGTTACAATCTTTCCTTTTTGATAATCTATTGCAAAATCAATTTTCGCGAAACCTGGCAGCTTTCATTAGAAAGGATAAGATAATAGATCCCTGCTTCACATCGTTGCAAATCAATCAGCCCGGACCAGGAATTATTGACAATAATGTGATTTTCGTAAACCTGTTGACCCAGATTATTCAGTATGGTTATGGTATATTGTTGGTTGCCTGGTGTTTGAATGGTTACCCTCACATTGCCATTGGTTGGATTGGGGAATACATATATTTTGGGCATCTGGGGGATGTTATCAATTCCTGCTCCTGAACCCACATTGATATAATTAGATTTTATCAGTGTATTTGGTGATACTCCATCTGAAACGGTAAGGGTAACATCAAATGATCCGATCGAGTCATACCTGATAATGGGCTCCGAAAGAGTTGATGTTGACGGATAGCCTCCGGGGAAGGCCCAGCTCCATGCTATTGCATTTTCAGAAGAGATATTCTGGAATTGAACATCATCACCTTTCAGCACATTGACAGATTCCACCAGGAAGTTAGCTGCCAGCACATTAGTGTGGATATCAAAAAACTCAAGATAGCGGTACATCAACTCATTCTTTGTGGAGGGATAGGTGGCATCACTCAATCCCCCAAACTCAAACGAAGTACCAATGGTTTTATAGGTGTCAGCATTTTGTGCGACAGCGAACCCCAACCCCGTTTCCCTGTTTGTGAAAATAAGAAAAGAGGGATCAATTGGTACAAGGTTATCCAATCGGATATTTTCACCAGAATAGATGAATGATAAATTTTCGGTGAACGTTGTTGTCCTTCCATCAAGCGTGTCGATACCTGTTGCCCAACCTAATGTATTACCTTCTATACCAAACATACCATGGACCTCTGTTTGGTCATCAAGAAACCAGGTCATGCCCCCTTCCATGTAAAGCTCTCCTCCGTTGAGCAGATAATCAGCTAAATGATTTCCCTCTCCAAAATCAAGTTCGTAGTTATACGGGAAAACCCCAAGGCATAGGTAAACTAAATCATATCTGTATAATTCCCAGTATGGGAGATATACTTTGTAGTCAACATTAATATGTCTTTCACTAATGGCATTTTTTATTTCAACTCCTGAATTCAGGTTTCCATCCAGGTCAACTATCAGGATGGGTGTTTCACCAACAATGAGTTCAAAGGAGAAATACGAACCATATCCACTGGAATCAGTGACATGTGCAATAAAACCTGCAATATGACCATTTGGAGTAGATTGATTAGCGGTAACCCTGAGTGTGCATACTTTATTGCTTCCAGCCTGAATATTTCCATAATCTAATTTAGTATCCTCATCAATAGAAATATAAGGGCCGGAAGGTATTATTTCATTTATTACACCAAAGGCATCAGCATGGCCATAATTGTTTATTTTAATACGTACTTCGGCGGATTCACCGGGGTTTAATATGTCATTATCATCATCATAGATGGTGATGTCACCGAGGCTCAGCATGGGTGCCACGCCTGTCAGGAATATTTTCTTTGATACGATAGTTGTATCGGTGTTTATTAACAGGTCAACCTGTATGGGGTGCATATCCGGAATATCCTGTAATGTTTGAAAGCTAATGGCATTGTAAATAGTTATTGAATCGCCCGGTGACAGAAGCCCAAACATTGCCTGATCATTCAGCATGATTGTATAAGGATCGTCAATAGCAGCAGTTACCAAGCCATTTTGAAGCGGTTGCAACCCAATGTTTATAAGGGTTATATCCATAAATACTATTTCATCCCTTTCAATCAATTCATTATCTCCGGCAGTGATATTATAGTCAACATGTAAATTGGAAGCCAACTGAAAGGTTTTAATATGGGAGAGATGGTTTTCATCTTCAACCTTTATGGTTATGTCATATATTTTGTTGAGATCACCCGGGTCACCTTGAAATATACCTTCATTAGATATTGACATCCCCAAAGGGAATTCGGGAGGCAAAAAGCATATTTCCTGGTGTTTTGGCAAATCATCCTCAATATAATGGCTTGATATCGTACAGCTTAACTGGTCGCCATTAGATATTCCTGCAATCCATGCAACCGATTCTGTGTATATCATATCGTTGTAATAGAATTCAACCCGTCCTGTTGGATAGAGTTTTACCGCAAAGTTATAAGAAGAGGAGTGCTCGTGATATTCATTGGTGACTTGCCAGCGAAAAATAGCATATTCATTAT
>CBDUSM010000171.1:0-4228 GCA_965369825.1 uncultured Bacteroidales bacterium | reverse complement strand
ATTACCGATTCAGTAACCGGTGAAACCTGCACGGCAGTTTCCTGTCAGGATGTGATGGTTGGCGGAATGGCATATTTCGACTTGTTTGGACAGGTAATGATGGGAAATTCCTTTGTGGATATTGGCATGGCTACATTGTATCAAATGGATCCAATAAGCGGTGAAGTTTTTCTTATCGACATCCAACCCATCGACTCCTCAGGATATTATTTCTTCTTCGACATCATGGGAGGCGATTATTTAATTCTGGCCGAACTTATGCAAGGTTCAACAGGCTATGGTGAATACCTGCCCACCTATTATGGTGATGTCCTCTATTGGGGAGATGCAACAGTCATTAGCCTTGGGGAGCCGGAAAATCCATACAATATTAACCTGATCCCGATGAATTCTTACGAAAATGGCGTTGCCGATATCACAGGAATTATAACTCAGGGTAATAGGTTATTTGGTGATGGAACACCCGTAACTGATGTTGAGATCATCCTTTTAAATGAGAACAACATTGCTCTTGATTACAGATATTCAAGTGATGATGGGGAATTTGACTTTTCCACACTTGCTTATGGCACCTATAAAGTATATGCTGAAGTGCCTGGAAAAAGCACAACAGCTGCCCTGGTTATTTTAGATGAAAACAATCAATCAGCTACTCTTGAGTTTGAAATTACAGAAGGAGCTGTTAATATTTTATCTGTAAGCGATCCGGAGAACCCTTCACTGACAATTGGGGATGTATTCCCAAATCCGGTAACAGACCGGGCATATGTTCACGTTAATCTTACTGAGAGCACCCTGGTAGAGATCAACATTTTCAACCAGATGGGACAACAGGTCTTTTCAGAAGTGCATAACCTGGAAATAGGATCTCATAAAATAGCATTGAATACTGAAGGCCTGATCAGAGGGGTATTTGTTTTCAGAATCAATACTCTCAATGGGCCTGCAACAGTAAGGAAGTTTATAAAAATTGAGTAGTCGTGTATCTCATAAGCACCTTAGATCCCGGTATAAACCCGTGGTCTACTATTATGAGCAGCCAGGTGAAATTCACCTGGCTGTTTTCTTTAAACTAAGCAATCTTATATTTATACATCAGGGTTATCTGAAGCATACCACTCGGCATAGGAAGTAAGCGTTTCTCTTAACCGCAATCCGTAAAGTTTCAGGTGGCCGGGAAGCCTTTTCCGGATTCGCTCAGAAAAATCAAGAATTAAGTTTTCAGTTGTAGGTTGATAATCAACCAACATGACACGTTTGAATAAATCATTTTTACTATCCAAATCTTTTGGTGCAAACTCCCTGTTAAGAACCAGGGCATGGTCAAAATCATTAATAACAGCTTTCCTCACAAGCGATTTGAGGTCTTTAAAATCCATGATCATGCCATATTTCGGAGAAAATTTATCCTGAACCGGTGCTCCAATCAATGTCACAAATAATTCATAGGTGTGCCCATGAATGTGTTTACAGGGGCCATCATGCCCGGGTAAGGCATGTGCCATTTCAAAATTAAACGCCTTGGTTAACCTGATCAATGTCATCTTTATATATCTTTGAATTTCATATATCGTTATTCGTTATTCGGATATCGAATATCCTTTCGTTTCTCGCTTTTCGTTTTTCGGATTTTCCCTAAATGTTCTCCAGTAAACATCTTACTCCAACCCCAACAAATATCAACCCACCCACAAACTTCACCCATTTCCCCTTGTACCTACAACCAAATCTTTGTCCGGTACCAAGCCCCAGAAGAGTTGAAAAAATCGCCATAAAACTAATCATTATAAGCGCCTTTGAAAGCAAAACGCCAATAAAATTAATACCAACACCAGCCATAAGTGTATTGAACCCGGCTACCAGGCTAAGCCCAACCAATATTTTGAAGTTGCATAAATCATAGTAGCTTTCTTCCATGTGTAGCTTAAACGATTCCCAGATCATTTTCAGTCCAATGACAGAAAAAATGGCAAACGGTACCATCTGTGCCATATGATCAAAAAGAGGGAAAAGAGCCATCCCCAGCAGCCATCCTGCGAGTAAAAAAAGAACCTGAAACATGGTGAAATATGTTGCAATTTTTACCATCTCCCCTCTTCCGGAAATTTTGCTTTGTATGGAAGCTGACATTGAAAGCTGGAAAAGTCCGCAAGACAGAGCTATTATTACCAGTATTAATTCAATCATTTTACCCTTTCAAGTTCAACTGTAAAATGCCTTAGGATCGGGGCTTCATTAATTATTTGCAGGCCTTTTGTAATTGTTTCCCTTCGGTCATAAATATTTTTCAATGCCGTTGCTACAACATCCATATGATTATTGGTATACACCCTTCGTGGTATAGCAAGCCGCATAAGCTCCAGCTCAGGGTACCGGTTTTCCCGTGTAACCGGATCACGATCAGCCATAAGTGTACCAATCTCAACGCCTCTTACGCCGCCTTCAATATATAATTCCATCACCAGTGTCTGTGCCTGGAAATGTTCTTTGGGCACCTGAGGTAAAAAGCGCTTAACATCAACAAAGATAGCATGGCCTCCTATTGGTTGCTGTATAGGGATACCAAAATCGATAAGCTTATTACCGAGGTACTCTACCTGTTTGATACGTGTTTCAAGGTAATCGAATTCCGTTCCTTCATAAAGGCCCTGTGCCAGTGCATTTATATCTCTTCCCGACATACCACCATACGTCACAAAACCTTCAAACATAATATTATACATGCTGGATTGCTTGTACAGTTCCTTATCTTTAAAACCAATAAAACCACCCATATTAACAATAGCATCCTTTTTACAGCTCATAGTGGCCCCGTCAGCATACAAATACATCTCTTTTACAATTTCACGGATGGTCATATTTTCATAACCCTTTTCACGAGTCTTGATAAAATATGCATTCTCGGCGAAGCGTGCAGAATCAAAAAGTACCCTGATCCCATATTTTTTTGCCATACTATAAACCTGTTTCATATTCTCCATAGAAACCGGTTGTCCGCCTGAGGAGTTACAGGTCAGGGTCATGATGATCATAGGTATTTTTTCTACGGGATTATTTTTGATGACGTGCTCGAGTTTCCCGAGGTCAACATTTCCTTTGAAAGGATGTTGTAGGGTGGTGTTATAGGCTTCATCAATAGTGCAGTCGATGGCAGTGGCTTTTCGAAATTCAATATGGCCTTTTGTTGTGTCGAAGTGAGCATTACCCGGAATAATATCACCCTCTTTAACCAAAACAGAAAAAAGGACATTCTCTGCCGCCCGGCCCTGATGCGTTGGCAGGAAGTAGTCAAAACCAAAGATATCCTTTATGGCATTCTTCATCTTGTAAAAAGAAGATGCTCCGGCATAGCTTTCATCACCCACCATCAGCTCCGACCATTGTTTATCGCTCATTGCCCCTGTCCCGGAGTCAGTTAGAAGGTCAATGAATATCTGTTCACTTTTTAGATTAAATACATTGAATTTTGCCTCCTCGATCCATTTTACTCTCTCTTCGCGTGTACTTCTGTGGAGAGCCTCAACCGTTTTAATCTTATAGGATTCTGCAAAAGGTAGTTTCATAATTTGTATATTTTATACTAATAATCCGACAGTTGTTTATTGAATTTTCTAGTTTTATTGCTTCATTGTTAAATTGCTTGTAGCTTGTAGCTTGTGGCTTGTAGCTTATGGCAAAAAACTACGCAAAAAGGAAGTATGGATAGTTGTCTCTCTCTTTGATGTTAAGAAAGTTTTTGGGGGCTAAAACAGATATGATATGAAAAATCTTCATAACGAATCCTTTACAATGCCAAAAGTAAATATATTTTGGCAAATAACAAACAAGACAATGTAACGTTGCAGGTCATTTCCTCTCTCAAAAATTTAGCTCCCCCGAAAAATCGTATTGAAAACCCATAGAATGGCAGATGTGCTACGGATTTAGTTCAACATCTGCTTCAAACTGGGTGCTACGCACCGTTTGAAGGCTATTTATTACCAACTGTTTTTATTCAATTTTAGTCATAATGAAATCTGCATTTTGCAATAAATATTTCATCGCCTTTGACTTTGTATATCAATCGGTGTTCGCCATCTATTCTGCGAAACCAATATCCCTTATACTTATGCTTCAATGGTTCAGGTTTTCCTATGCCCGAAAAAGGAATTCGTGAAATGTCCTTCAACAAATCATTTATTTTAGATAAAATTTTCTTATCGACTTTTTGCCAAGACAGATAATCATC
>CBDUSM010000170.1:0-4240 GCA_965369825.1 uncultured Bacteroidales bacterium | reverse complement strand
TCACAAGGCATTTTTATCTCATCGCCGGGAAGCAGCATCAGTTGACTGTTGTGCAAGTATAAATATGGATTTACTGAAACCCATATGGAATCTTCAGGCAAAGGGCAGGGAAGGAGAATAGTATCATCAGGGTAATAGGTTGATTCAATAATTATATCAATGCTATCAACATGTGAGAAAATGCTATCGCCAGAATATGCGCCAAATTCCAATACCAGTGAATCACGTTTGTCCGGAGCGTTTCCACGCCCCTGTGGCTGGTAATAAAAGCTAAAATAGATTGAATCAGCCTCTGTTAAAAGCCGGGCAACCGGATCGAAAATGGAATCGAGACGAATAGGTTTTGATGTAAGAAAATCAGCCTGAAAAACCTGCGGACCGGGTACGGCATGATCGTACATTTCGCCAAACTCATTGATCGCGTCAAGTGTTGCTACACCACGTGAAGGCGGATAGATAGGATAACTCGAATTTACAAAGGCATAGTTATCTGCCCAATGGGAGACCGATGGAAAAAGGCTTTCCCCTGAAAAGTCATCAAAAAATGGAAGTAAAATCGGTTTGCCTCTTTCTTCTTCATGAATAGATTTATATTGAGAAGCAGGGGATTTTCGAAGAGTTGATTTGATTACAGGATTAACCTGTAGTTCACTAATAATTTCCTGTGCCGAAGCCACATGGATAATCAAAATACTTAATATGCCAATAATAAAAAGTCTCATAGGAGTTTTATTCCATCTCAATTATTTCCTCCGAAATAGTGTCAGTCAAAATTTCATCAGTTTTATATACCTCCAATAATGCATCAAAATCAAAATTTTCATCCGACCTGAACCAGACATCTATGCTGGCACCTGGTGTGAGATAAGTAAATGTAGTGCAGGATGGCATTTGTCTGTAAACCCTGGAATGGCCGGGCTCCCTTTCATCGTAAAATTTTTGTTTTCCAATATTCAAAGAAGATTTGTTAATTTTTAATATTGCATCAGCTTGTTTTAAGCCTATCAGAAAAGGAACAGGTATTTTCGATTTTCCTTTTCCAATGACCAGATCAATTGATGAGCCTTTTACGATTGTTGTATTAGGAGCTATGGTATCATCATTGTAAAATTGTTCAAGAACTGCATTCTGAAACTTACTTGGAACTGCTTCAATCTTTCCAATTAGTAATCCCCTCGTTCTCAATAGCGACACTGCTCTGCGTACCGATAAATCCCGTAAGTCAGGCATATTTACATATTCAGGTGATAATGCAATAATTGTTAAATATATTTTTCTGCCTTTCTTTACGTTGCTAAATGCCAAAGGATCTTGCATGAAAACACTGCCGCTTCTTAAGGACGCATCATAAATAGAATCAATAATTAGAAACTCAAGGTATTGGCTGGTTTCAAGCTCCGCAATTTCTTCAATCAGCATTTCGGAGTAGTCAGGTAAAGGTATAGTTTTTCCATGTAATGTGATCACATTTAGAACCTTGAATGCTGTAAAAAAGATAAAAGCGGTGATCAACAATGCGATACCCAGGTTTTTTAAAAATACCTTACTGTATAGAAACTGCAAAATCCTCATTATCAAAATATTTACCCCGTCAAGAGAACATAAAATGCCTCACCAGGTAAATTTTTTCAATATAACTTTAAAAACTAACGATTATTGTATTTATTTGGGCAAAGATACGAAATTCGTAAAAG
The DNA here is from genome assembly GCA_965369825.1 of uncultured Bacteroidales bacterium. GTDB lineage: Bacteria > Bacteroidota > Bacteroidia > Bacteroidales > JAGONC01 > JAGLWB01. Next base: position 2,546 of record CBDUSM010000170.1, on the reverse strand, counting down.
GAGTTTATTTATCTTTACTCCATAATTAAATAATTATTATGCAAAAAAATATTGCTTTGGTGACCGGAGGCTATTCTGGTGAATTGGAAATATCTTTGAAAAGTGCAAATGAGGTTGCCAGAAATCTCGATCCGGATAAATACAAGGTGTTTATCATTCATATTGGCCAACAGGATTGGACATTTCAAGGTGAAGAGGGAAATGAAGTAGTGGTTGATAAGAATGATTTTACTGTTTTTTATGAAGGTAAGCACATCACTTTTGATTGTGCATTTATTGCATTACATGGTACACCGGGAGAGGATGGCCGATTACAGGGGTATTTTGACATGATTGGAATGCCATACACATCATGTGGAATGACAACTTCAGCCATCACATTCAATAAATTCTTTTCGAATAAAATTGTACGGTCATTAGGCGTAAAAACAGCCGATTCGGTTTTTATGACAAGTGATAACCTGTTGGATAATGATGAAATCATTCAAAAGATTGCCTTACCTTGTTTTGTTAAACCGAATAACGGTGGGTCGAGTGTTGGTATCTCCAGGGTCGATCGCCAGGAGGACTTGATGGATGCAATGAAGATAGCATTGAAGGAAGACAATGAAATTATCATTGAAAGTTACATTGATGGTTTTGAGTTGACATGTGGGATGCTTAAACATCAAGGGGAACTTATTGTTTTTCCCCTTACGGAGATAATTAGTGAAAATAGTTTTTTTGATTTTAAAGCAAAATATACAGAGAGTTTACGCAGTGAGATTACCCCTGCCAGGGTGAGTAACGATCTGGAAGAAAGGTGTAAAAACATTTCTGCTTTCCTTTATAATGAGATGAACTGCAAAGGGCTCGTAAGGTTCGATTATATTGTGAATAATGATGAATTGTATTTTCTCGAAGTCAATACCATTCCCGGCATGACTGCTGAAAGTATTGTGCCAAAACAGGCTCAGGAAATGGGGATTTCTTTAAAGGAGTTGTTTTCGATGGTGATTGAAGAAGCTATTTTTTAAGATACCCGATCATCCTCCGCATAGCATGAAACCGGTGGCTGATTTTATTTTTTTGCTCAAAAGGCATCTCTGCCAGCGTTTGTGTATAGCCATCAGGCAGGAAAACCGGATCATAGCCAAACCCTTTCTTTCCACGTTTCTCCTTTATGATCACTCCGTTTACGACACCTTCAAATATCTTTTCATTCCCGTCAATAATAAGTGAAATAACCGTTCTGAATCGGGCCTTTTTATTTATTGAATCTTCAAGCTGGTCAAGTACCTTATTCATGTTTTTATCAGCATCCTTATCTTCTCCGGCATACCTGGCCGAATAAACACCCGGCTTGCCATCAAGGGCTTCAACTTCCAGCCCTGTATCATCAGCAAAACAATCAACCCCGTACTTATTGTAGATATAAAATGCTTTCTGTGAAGCATTGCCTTCAAGAGTCGGTGATGTTTCAGCTATCTCTTCCGTACAGCCAATATCAGCTAAGCTAAGAAGCTTAATGGAATAGAGGTTTTCACCCTCAATAATTTCCTTAACCTCTTCCAGCTTATGCGGATTGTTTGTTACAAAAACCAGACGATCCATAGGTGAGTGATAAGAAAAAGATTTAATTAATGGAGATCAGCTCAACCTCAAAAATCAAGGTCGAACCTGGTGGTATCGGACCAATATTCCTATCGCCGTAACCGAGTTCTGGTGGTATATAAAGAATAGATTTTCCTCCGGTTTTCATTAACTGCAGCCCCTCAGTCCACCCAGGAATGACACCATTAAGAGGGAAAGAGATAGATTCTCCTCTGTCATAAGAAGAGTCAAATACGGTTCCATCTAATAACATACCCTTATAGTGGACGGTTACTTTATCTGTTGCCTTAGGAGAATTCCCGCTTCCCTCAGCCAGGACTTTATATTGTAATCCGCTTGGAAGTTCAACAACACCTTCCATCTCTTTGTTTTTGGCCAGAAAAGCTGACCCGGCTGCCTTGTTTTCGCCTATTAATGCTGCATTGTTCATTTCGTCTTTTTTTAGTAACTGATTTTCAAAGATTTGCATGATCGAATCATTCTCTTCCTGTGTAAACCGACCTTCTTCATCGTTAAATGATTTTGTAAAAGCTTCCCGTAAAGGTTCTATCCTCAGATCCTTGTGAATTATTTTCAGGTTCTGGCCCAGGTCCCAGCCAATAATGTAACTGACAGTATCCATAAATGTTGATAATTGAACCGGCTCTTGAATAACTCGTTGTTCTATGACCTGCTCTTTTTCTTTCTTTTTATTTTTCTTCTGAGCAAAACTAACATTCGAAAAACCTACTAATAAGAGGGCCGTCAGGATAATAAAAGTGATTCGTTTCATAACATGCTTTTTAAAATGAGGGTGCAAATATACATAAATAATTATACGTGTTGCGTAAATGATTTTTTGAGGATATACGATATCCGAATAACGATTAACGATATGCGAATTGATTTAAAAATTTAAAAATGAGACAATTCGGAGGTTGGTGGTCGAGCAAAAATCGTTTGAGAATGTTTGT
>CBDUSM010000169.1:0-4241 GCA_965369825.1 uncultured Bacteroidales bacterium | reverse complement strand
ATGTGATCCTGAAGAAAAGAGACTTGTAGATATACGATTAACGATATACGATATACGATATGCGAAGTACTGCCCGTCAGTTGATTGTTTGTGCCCGTCAGGTGTTTCACCTGACGGGACATCTCTGTACTGTGCCAGTCAGGTGTTTCACCTGACGGGACATCTCTGTACTATGCCAGTCAGGTGTTTCACCTGACTGAATCATCCTACTTTTTTATCTTTGCTAATGCGTCAAGACGTTTCAACACCGGAGGATGTGAATAATACATAAAAACATATGCCGGATGAGGACGTAAATTACTCAGGTTGTTAACCGATAACTTCTTTAAAGCAAGTTGCAAAGCATCCGGGTCATAATTAACCCCGGCAAAACGATCAGCTTCATATTCATTTCTTCTAGACAGAATGTTATCAAACAAACCAAGGATCATGGATATCGGACTGTAAAGAATTCCAAATGCCAGGACACCCAGGTGAAAGCTTCCTTCTGTTGCTCCAAGTGCTTGTGATAACACAGGCTTACTTATAAACAAAGAAAGAATAAACAGCATCAAACCGGTTTGCAAAATTGATAATATCATCCCTGTTCGGGTATGCTTTTTTTTATAATGCCCTATCTCATGAGCCAGAACAGCTACAAGTTCATTTGTAGTATGATCTTCTATTAACGTATCATACAATACAATCCGCTTTTTGGCTCCAATGCCACTGAAATATGCATTTGCCTTTCCTGAACGCTTCGAACCATCTATAACAAAAATATCTTTTAGTTTAAATCCGACTGAAGTTGCAAAATCCTGGATCGCACTTCGCAATTCACCCTCTTGTAAAGGAGTTTGCTTGTTGAATAATGGTACGATCAGTGTAGAGTAGAACATGGTCATAAATAACATAAACAGGGTAATAGCTGCCCATGCAATCAACCAGAAATAAGTCCCTGTTGATTCAAAAATCCAAATAATCAAGGCAAGTAACCCGCCACCAATAATGGCTCCAAGGAAAAGTCCTTTAATTTTGTCAAGAATGAAAGTTTTGACGGTTGTTCTGTTAAAGCCAAATTTTTCTTCAATAACAAACGTAGCGTATATTGAAAATGGTGTTGACAATATATCAGATGCGAAGCCTAATAAACCAAAAAATAACAAGGCCATAAGAATCGGATTAACAGTGTATTGCCTAACAAGGTTATCCACATAGGCAAACCCATTAAACAATAGCATCAATAGCATGGCGATAAAAGAAATGGTGGCTGTAATATTTGAGAATTTATGATTTACCCGCTCATAATCCTGCGATTTTTTGTACTTTTCAGCATCATATATCCCCTCGAGTTCTTGTGGTAATTGATCACTCCAAAAGGTTGAATTCAGGTAATCAAGTATGCGTTCAACAACGAACCCAAAAATCAATAATGCTATGATAATAATTAATATTGTATTTGCCATAATCTTTATATTTATGTTGCTCCTATCCTAAATATATCCTACCCAATCATACACAAGATATCCCACCGTTTCGTGCAGCAACATTCGCCAATAAATGAAACTGTCCAGTTGTGGAATAAAAAGGTGTTCAACATCGGTTCTTCTTTTATTTACATTTTTATCAGTCGGGAATGGTGTTGCAATAATTCCCTCTTTTTTAAAGCAAGCCAGTGAACGACGCATATGCATGGAAGAAGTGATCAGCAAAAAGTTGCCTTCCTTACAACAATCATTTATAAGTTTAGCACTGTTCACAGCATTCTCATGTGTATTATCAGATACTGAGTCCACCATAATAACAGAATCCGGTATCCCAATCGAAACCAGATACCTTTTCAAAAAAGCTGCTTCATACTTATCTCTTTGAAAAAGATCGCCAGGGCCACCAGAGATTAATATTGTCTTAAGCCTCCCTCTAAAATATAAATCGGCTGTTTGAATAATTCTATCGCTGTTTTTCCTAAAAATCAATCTATCGTATGATCTGTCAAGGTTTACCATATTCCCTCCAAGCACTACACCAACATCATACTGTTTATCAAGGCTTTGATACCTAACCATTGGCATTTCCCACTTCCTGATAAACTCATCGACAATAAAATGATTGGAAAAAAAATAAAATAGAATAATTACAACTATCAGTAACCGTCTTGTCACCTGACGCCTCTTAATAAATAAAGCAACCACAATAAGGATTAATATCCAGAAAAGTGGATTCAATAAATACGCTATTACTTTTGAAATTACGAAAAACACGCCTAAACTTTATATTTTTATCGTTTCCCTGATGCCTTTTAATATGATCCAAGGTATTTCCTGATGAACCACTCCACGCTTAACAATCCAATAATAATAATCAGTACCCAAATAATATTAGTCAATTCGTTGTATCGCTTTTGTGAAAAAGTAATGGTTTTGATATCTCCTCTTTGTTGAAATAAATCATTGAACTGTTCCATCTGTTGAGGGAATAACATTTCTCCATCGCCTTTTCTTGCCAGGTTAAATAACAGGTTATGGTTGGCCACAGTATTAATTTTCTCAATGATCATCGATTCAACTAAAAATTCTCCCTGCTCAGTATAAATATCATCACCAACAGTAACTCTGGCTGTATAGGAATAACTACCAACAGGAAAGATCCCGGCATCCAATATATATCCTTTTCCTTTTCTACCAAAAGCATAAGAGAACCTGTTATGCTCAACATCCAATATCTCAAGCTCTACATCAGGGACATTGACTAACTCATAACTTTTATTGTAAACTTCAGCATTAAGCGTAACAGCTTCGTTTTCAAAAAATCTATTTTTCGAAATAATCCTGAAATAGCGTTTATCCTCTCTGACCGATAAGTATTGAATAATTCTATTAATAAATTCGTTAAATGCCTGATGATCTTCACTCTGAGAATAATTAAACAACCGCCATCTCCAAATCCCTTCACCGGCAATAATGCCTGTTCGCCTATCCTGCTCCTGATTAAAAAGCAATAAAGGAATTTCTGTAGCCACTTTTCCAATTCTTTGATGTAACAAAACATTTGTGGTAGGAAGAAGTTTATATTGACCAAAAGGAGCAATTAACGGAGGGGCCAACTCAAGCATTTTCTTTGTTTCCCCTGCTAATTCAAACAAAACAAAGTCATTGTTTATGGCTGGCATCGCTTCGTTGTAATTAGCATGTTGAATATTGATTGTAAGGCCGGTATTAAGCTGGTTGAAAGAAGCAATGCCTGAGCCTGAGCTCAAAATAAACAAAACAGGGATCTGGGCGCTATTGATATTTGATAAAATACCTGAATAAGGTTTGTTCAAAGCCGGGATCTGATGCAAAATTATTAAATCATAGGCAGACACTGATCCAAAAAAGTCTTTAGCCGGATATTCCTCAACCTGAAAATGATAATTACTTTTTATAGCCTGTTTTAATGCAGATACATCAGGATGAGGGGCATCATATAGAAGAAGTATTCGTTGCCGGGTGTCCAAAATATCAATAAACATATCAACTCTGTTATTATCGGTACTTACCTCTTCTTCCAGGGGGCTAAGTCGAACACGATAACGCTGCAAACCACTTTCTTCTGCTTCGATTTCAACCAAAACGCTCTGCACAAAATTATCGTCAGTAAAATCAATATATTTCGAAAAAATCACTTTACTACCCCGGCTAATGCTTAGCTTGCTTCTATTTCCATTTAGCTCATTGGCCTTAATGATTACTTCAACAGGAAATTTATTTCCCAGGTATGCAATTTTATTGTAATTGACGCTGGATAAAATAATATCTTTTCGAAGATTTGTATCGCCAAGGGCAAGGGTATAAACCGGAAAATCAAAATTATTCATTGCATATAAAGGGTCGAGGCCCTTATTGTAAATGCCATCCGTTGCAATGATCATGGCACCGACATTCTGATTATCGTACCTATTCTCAATTTCTTTGAATAATATTGAGAAGTCTGTTAGTTTCTCCTCAAAAAAATCAGTTTGATTTGAAAAATCTCCATCCAGTCCTCGAAATTGTTCACCAAAAGTATACGCCTTCACATCATAATTTTCTGCCAGGTTGTGGTATAAATTGTTTAGCGACTTAATGTATTCCATACGGTAATACACTGAATCACTACATAGCAGGATTGACTGAGAGTTATCCTGAACGATTAAAATGACAGGGTTATCAAATGACTTTGTAACTGACTTAATCAGCGGCGAAAGCAAAAGAAAGGCAATAATGCTTACAGATACAAACCGG
>CBDUSM010000168.1:0-4263 GCA_965369825.1 uncultured Bacteroidales bacterium | reverse complement strand
ATTCCAGACAACATCGCTACTCCATTCTCAGTAAAAACAAGAGGTTGCTTTTGCCGGGAAATTTGACGTCGTTGTAGTGAATAACAACCTGGAAAAGGCTATTGCTGAGGTTACATTAAATATCACCTCCTTTTTAGAAACAAATCAAATCTAACGAATTAAGAACATCAAATACCTATGACTACATTGACCAAGCATAAAACCGGTCTGTTTTTTGGCTCTTTTAACCCAATACACATAGGTCATTTGGTGATAGCTAATTACATGCTTGAATTTACCGACCTGGAAGAGATATGGTTTATCATATCACCCGAAAACCCGCTAAAGGATAAAAAAAGCCTGCTGGCCGGCAATCACAGGTATTATATGGTCAATTTGGCTATTGAAAATAATTACCGCCTGAAAGCATCCAACATTGAGTTCAACATGCCCCGCCCGTCTTATACAGTCCATACACTGGCTTACCTTCAGGATAAATACCCACAAAAACAATTTGCAATCATTGCGGGGTCCGATATTTTACCAACCTTTCATAAATGGAAAAATTACGAAGAGATTTTGCGATTTTTCAAATTGTATATTTATCCCAGGCCTGAAACAGGAGATCATCTATACCACGATCACCCTGCGATACAATTTACAAAAGCCCCTCTGATGGAAATCTCTGCCAGTTTCATCAGGCAATCGATCAAAGAGGGGAAGAATGTGTCGTTCCTGTTACCGGATAAGATATACGACTATATCATCGACATGCATTTTTACGCCTAGCATGCTCAACGAATGCCTTCTCCTCAATTCATCCCTTCGCTTGATCAGCTACCTGCTGCATCAGCTTCTTGATTTCCTCTTCATCTCCAATAAAATAGTCTTTCAGCAGGTTCAGATCGTCATCAAATTCAAACACATAAGGAATGCCGGTTGGAAGATTCAAGCTGACAATTTTTTCGTCGCTGATGTTTTTTAAAAGCTTTACCACTGCACGCAAGCTGTTTCCATGAGCAGCTACCAACACATCATTGTATTGTTTGAGTGACTTTGAAATATCACTTTCCCAATATGGGACCATTCGTTCTACCGTTTGTTTGAGCGCCTCGGTTGAAGGAATTTGAGATTTTTCAAGTGATTCGTATTTAGGATCAAACCGGGGATGACGTTCATCATCTTCGCTGATGGGATCGGCTGGAATATCGTAGCTCCTTCTCCATTTCAGAACCTGTTCTGCGCCAAATTTCTCTACCATCTCCTTTTTATTTAATCCTTGCAGGTTTCCATAGTGCTTTTCATTTAGTCGCCAGGTTTTAAAAACCGGGATCCACATCAGGTCCATTTCCTCCAGGGCCAGCCAAAGTGTTTTTATGGCTCTTTTCAGATAGGAAGTGTAAGCAACCTCAAAGCAAAATCCCTCTTTTTTAAACACCCTTCCGGCTTCACGTGCTTCTTCCACGCCTTTTTCAGAAAGGTCAACATCAGTCCATCCCGTAAACCTGTTTGCTTTGTTCCAGGTACTTTCGCCATGGCGTAATAAAACGAGTCTTTTCATAATATAAAATTTATGTCAAAAATAGTAATAATTTCATTCCCCTCACTCTCTCTTGCGCAGGACAAATTTTTGCACCTTGCCTGTTGATGTTTTTGGAATATCTCTAAACACAACAGAATCAGGGCACTTAAAGCGGGCTATCCTGGTTTTACAAAAAGTAATGATTTCTGATTCCGTAACCCTGGCGCCTTTCTTCAAAGATACAAATGCTTTTGGCCTTTCGCCCCATTTCTCATCCGGGAATCCAACAACGGCACACTCTAACACAGCCGGATGTTTTACAATTGCCTGCTCAACTTCTATCGTTGAAATATTTTCTCCTCCTGAAATAATAATATCCTTTAACCGGTCGCGGAGTTCAATATATCCATCCGGGTGCCAAATGGCAAGGTCACCTGTATGAAACCATCCACCCCGAAATGCAAGGCTGGTGGTTTCAGGGTCATTGAAATATTCTTTCATTACATTATTACCACGCATCAATACTTCACCCATTGTTTTTCCATCCCGGGGCATATCGTTCATCTGTTCATCAACAACCCGAACCAGGTCAGCCGTTATATATGCCTGTCCCTGCCTCGCACGAAGACGGGCTTGTTCCTCTAAGGGAAAATTATCCCATTCCGAATGCCATTCGCAAATCGTGTACGGGCCATATGTCTCCGTCAATCCATATGTATGAATTGGTTGAAAATTTAAAATTTTTATTTTTTCTAACAATGTTGGAGAAGGAGGAGCTCCTCCAAGAGTAACCGTCACCGGATGATCAACCGCTTTGGCTTTGGTGTGGTTAACTAACATATTAAATACCGTTGGTGTTCCATTTAAATGAGTTACGTTTTCCTTCTTTATCAGCTCCCAAATTTTTTCCGGGTACGCTTTACGCAAACAAATATGTGTGCCGGCAACAGCAGTCACGGCCCAGGTGAAACACCAACCATTACAATGAAACATTGGGAGGGTCCACAAATAAACAGTGGTTGCATTCATACCAATTTCAACCACACTACCAAGGGCATTCAGGTATGCACCGCGGTGGGTATAAATCACTCCTTTGGGCTGGCCGGTGGTTCCTGAAGTATAATTTAACGAAATAGGTTCTTCTTCGTCATCCAGCCAACTTTCAAATGGCTTAGGAGACCCTTTTGCAATAAACATTTCATAGGGGTCATCATCCTCACCGGTATCATCAACACGTACAACATGAAGATGTGAAGTATCAAGCGGCTCAATCAAAGGTTCTAATTCCAGATCGACAAACAGAAACCGGGCCCTGGAATGCTCGAGCATATAACCAATCTCATTAGAGTTTAACCGGATATTGATAGTAACAAGGATGCCCCCGGCGGCTGGGACGGCAAAATGAGCCTCTAGCAAGGCTGGTATATTCGGACATAAGAAAGCAACTTTCTCATGTTTTTTTAATCCTAACTTCTTTAAATGCGACGCCAGGCGGTTTACACGTTCTTCAAATTCTCTGTACGTGTACCGCCTGTCACCATGTACGACAGCTGTTTTGGAGGGAAACAGAAAAGCGCTGCGTTGTAAAAAACTAACCGGGGTCAACTCGGTTCGGGAAACACTTTTTTTTGTTTTATGTTGCATTTAATCTTTCGTCTTGGGGATTGAGGAATCTCATTTATTATTTTCCATTGTAATTATTTTAGCAAGAATAGCATCTACATATTTTAGAGGGATATCATGCCCCATCCCATCAACCCATAGCGTATCAGCATCACGAATTAAGCTGGCTGATTTTTTCCCATGCACAAAAGGTATTAACGGATCGGATCTTCCATGAATGATCAATACAGGGACGTTAATTTCCGGTAGCTTTTCATACCGTGACCCCGAGGCTGATGTAGCAGCAATATGTTGTGGAGAAACTTTCGGATTATACCCTTTCCGCTCTCTCAAATTATACAGAACATGTTCTGATATATTCCTAATGTCGTGGCTATAAATTGAATCACCCATCAACAATAACCGGCTGGCTATATGTAATTTAATCGTATTTCTTTCTGATTTTAACAGGCCATATTTAACACTGACTATCAGTAGTTTTCTTATTATATCGATTGATATTCCAGGTAATTCGGGATCCTCAATATATCCGGACGACATAATAGAGGTTAGCGTTGAAACTCTTTCCGGATAATATATGGCTAAATGTTGTGCTATCATACCGCCCAGGGATACGCCAATGATATGTACTTTTTGTGCACCAACTGCGTCCATTACTGCAATCCCATCCCGGGCCATATCATCTAAAGTATAAGGATTTGCTCTGTCCCAGTTGTCAATCCAATCAGACATCCCCGTACCACGATGATCATAACGAACAACCTGAAATCCCGAATCAACCAGAGGTTGAATAAAATAATCCGGCCATCCAAGGGCATCGTTAGCTATTCCCATGATCAGAAAAACTACAGCTTTTACTGAGTCATTAGGCATAATAGATTCGTACCAGATCTTAACACCTCCTGATTCTGCATACCCGGTTTTGCCTTTAATAACTTCTGGTACTTCTGAATTTAAAACCTGGCTGATGATTTCGTCAGTCTCCGGTGGTAATTTAGGGCCTGAAGAAAATATATATATTGATAGACCAATCAATATAAGTAGAAGTAATGCGCCAATGGTTAGGAATATCTTTTTTATCATGCTAAAAAAGTGATTAATGAACATATCTCATACACAACAAACCCGACATGAAATTA
>CBDUSM010000167.1:0-4268 GCA_965369825.1 uncultured Bacteroidales bacterium | reverse complement strand
ATTACAGCTTTGGAAAAAATTGTTTTACACCCACCTTCAGTTTCAATAATGCACAACAGGTTAAATTGTGTTGGGCTTTCATCTTCGCCCAAAGCCCCCCAATTTATTTTTAAGCAATGAGTATCCGTTCCAATAACATCACGTATCAATCCATTAGGGATACCTGAAAGGTCCCATTCGTAAGAATATCCTTGCCTGATAACCAAACGGTATTCGGCGCTGTCGATATTACTGCACACCATTTCGTCCCAATACTCAGGTTCCCCCATTGGAGTTGGTTTAATATTCACAATTGTGTCAAAAACCCCGACACCAAAGCCTTCGGTAAAAGCAGTAAGTTTTACTTTGTAATCTCCCGAATCATCAAATGCAAATATTGGATCTTTGGTAACGGTTTCATGAATTATTGCACCTGAAAATCCGTCGGATATTACCCACAGGTAACTTGAAATCGTGCCTGCAGTAGTTACTGATGTATTAATGAATTTGGTATAGTCCTGACACTGCTGTTCAATTTCAAAATCCGCTGTAACCTGGGCATAAACCTCAAATCGTGCAAAGGCCAAACCAACTAAAAGTAAACAACACCCTGTTTTTATTATTCGTTTCATTTTATCCTTAGTTTTTGTTATTGCAAGCATGATGAATTAAAAATTAAATATTTTATCAACTTGTTTATTTTCTTTATTAAAATATCTGAAACCAATGGACAGGCCAATCACCACGTCATTTTTCTTAACCCCATTAGAATAAACATCATTGCTGTTTCCCGGCCCGGCCATTAGATACTCATTTTCGGAACTATTTTTATAAAGGGGGTTCAACCCATATTGAAACATGAGGCCAAAATCAATATAGGAATCTTTCAATAATTTACTTGTTGGAAATGAAAGTGTAGGGTTAATTATCAGATACATTAGGGTGTTGTTGATTTCCCGTGTGGTTTGTGCAATATGGGCAGGTTTATCTGTTACATATCCGTATTCATCAATGTCTTCGAGCAAATATTCCCCAGTGGTGCCATCCGGGAAACTAATCGTGTACCAGCCTTTGTGTGTTGAGGTACCGCTGCCTTGCGAAAGTTTCAGGCCGTTTTTGTCAATAAATGAAATTTTTGCACCTACGCCGATATTAAAAAGTACTTTGGAATTAAGTTCGGTCATGAAATTAAACATAACCGGTATTGAATATAAGTTGAATTTTAATGATTGCTGAAAATTATTTATCCAAATCCTTTCTTCGTAAGCCTCCACATTATCATCCCCAATGGGAGGAGGTACATCAGCACGAGAATAAAATGAAGAGTCGAGGGTCATTTCCGACCGCATCATTTCATAAATGAAACCGGTACTTACCCCAAAAAACCGTCCCGGCTTCTTGTTAAACCAATAGTATCCGGCATTTAGGCCAATCCCGTGTGAAAGTGTAAATTCGTTTTTGTAACCCTTAAATGCTGAATTTTTATCCACCATAAAAAGGTATGTCATTGGGCTATATGAAACTGACAGTGAAAAGCTCCCTTTTTTTGAAGGCTGTGGGATACGAATGGTTTTATTGTATGTGGCAATCTCAGTAATTGTAGCGCTTTTATAATTTATTTTTTTGTTCTTTTTCGAGAAAAGTGTAGTTGAATAATCCACCTTAAAATAGAGATTTGTCAAGGTTTTATAGGCCAAACCTTTGGGTACGGTGGTATCACAAGAATACACGGGAATGAATTTGATGTTTGCCGGCCATTTCACCAGGTAATAATTCTTTTCTTTCTTAACCTGTAGTGTATTATTTACCGGATTAATTTTGAGAGGCTGGACGTTTCTGTAATGTTTTATGATATTATCGCAATATTGCAGGACCGAGATGTTGACACTGTCCTTACTGCCTTCGGTGCTTTGCTCACAAATACTGTCGGTAAAGAAAAGCGAACATTCAATTGATTTTTTGTCAGAGTCATCAAACAGATTAATCAGATTGCTTTTAAGGGTGGAATCTGTTATATTACCAGGATCACTGATATTACCATATAATTTTAAATTCTTTATAATTCTATTTCTTAGAAATTTCCGGAGATCAGGCCATGTTACTGTCTTATCATAAGTATCATAAGGTTTGATGGATAGAATTTTATAGGAATCAATATCTTTAAAATTTTTAAAGTAAATATAGGCAGCCAATTTTATGCTGGGTGTAGTACTGAAATACTCCACCTGTTGTACCTTGCTCTTAACATCATGGTACATTTTACCAGTTGTGTCATAATAGCAGGTAAAATGCTCCAAACTAAAATTTACAAGAACTTTTTTTCCTTTATTGTGTTTTTCAAAACTTGCATCTTTAATTGACATGTCTGGTATGTAATATTTACCTGATTTAAACATGACATTACCTTTATTCTCAATCTTATTATATAAACCAACATATTTGTCTGCAAAATCATTTATTTGAAGATTTTTACCAGAGACCAACAATGAGTCGAAAATAAAATTTGTTATGCTATCTGTAAGGTCTTTCTTTGAAAAATAAAAATTATTGAGCAGCTTTTCACGAACTGTTTGTTTTTCAATCTGTTTTACACTATCCAACCTGGCAATAAACAAGCTATCTACATATTCCGGTGAAACGCTTTCTGGCAGTTGGTTTTTAATTTGCTGGATTACATCCTCTGAAACCTCAATCCCGAAATTGAGTGAAGTTGCAAATTGGTTGAAAAGGGTTTCGATATTGTCGGCGATTATATCCCGTTTCGTATCGTTAAAATCTTTTTGAGCAAACAATAATCCGCTCCATCCGATAAAAAGAATAACAGCACAATATTTAATAATCTTATTTTTCATATCTTAATGGTTAATGATCTCTTAATTATTTTTCTGATCAGTGATTTTTATTTGATATGATTTGTTTGGGTCCAGGTTCCTTAACCTCAGGACATGTTTATCACCCTCAATATCGCTTCGTGTTTCCATTATCAATTCTGATTGATACATTCCTGAAATTTCCTGAATATGAAAATAAAGGAATTTCGATTTGATATTTTGAATACTCAGGTCAATAATAGAATGATTTTCAATTGTATCATTATACCATCCGTCGCCCAAATTTACATTAATGGCATCAACTTCACACTCTTCACAAACTTCCTTATTGTTCAGAATTTTATAAGATGTGGTTGCACAGTTCGCGCATGTTTCGCATTTGAACGAGACCCTTACATAATACATAGTGGAATCGTCCGCCACATTGAAAACCTCAATGTAATAATAGGGTTTATTTGCTTCTTCAATAGTTATGTCATTTCCGGTAAACCATTGATATTGATACATTGAGGTATTGGACAGGCTACAAAACAATACCGCATCCTGTCTAATAACATAAGCCTTGTCAGGCGCACTTGCATAATCAATTTTAACAAGGTTCTTTTGCCTGTATGCATTCTCAACACTATCTTTAAAAACATCAGCCTGAATAATTCCAAAACTTACCCCGTCTTTCCATCTGACCTCAATTTCTTTTTTGTAAAGATCAAATTGGGTAATAAGCCCTCCTTCAATGTCCCAATTAGCATATTGGCCGGTGTCCTGATTTGCAATTCGATAAGTCAGGAACCCCTCATCGCACACCTCTGTATCAATCGTGTTACCGTTACCCGATACAATCCCGCTTCCCAGCGCAATAAATAATGTGTCCTTAATGATTTTTTCAAATTCCGGCCCTGTAGGAGGCGTCAAAAATTTATAATTAATATAATAAGTTCCGGCATTAATAACCGAAGGGTTGAACACTCCGGCAATATTAAACTGTTCATCTGGCAAAGCCGGACTTGTTTCAAAAATACCGCCGGGAGGCAACGCACGGAACCTGAAATCGGCATTCACCTGATAAAGGGTGTCGGGCGGATTGTTTTGATCCCAGTGCAGATAGACGAGCCTTGTTGAATCGCCAGGCCGTTCAGACCACATTGAGATAGTGTCAGGATATGGAGGAGGACAGAAAGGTACTGTATCCCGTGCCCAGGCATAAATGTAATTGATGGCTTGGTCGAGTATGACATCAATATCGAAAGGAAATTGTTCAGGGTTTAGCTGCGGTTTTACATTTGCATGTAATACGCTACCATTTATTTCCACCCAAACGCTGTCCACAATGCCGGTGGAATCCATTACAAAGCCTTCGATAAGTACATTGTTAGGATCTGTGTAGATTTTATCATATGGGGTGGTAATTTCTATCTCTGGTTGGGTGTTTTTGCGGTAGGTGAGTTTTAATGTATCTGA
>CBDUSM010000166.1:0-4273 GCA_965369825.1 uncultured Bacteroidales bacterium | reverse complement strand
TTTAAGATCCAGCACTGGCCCGGAGCCAATCATATTATTGAAGTCAGCCTGGCAATCCTGATAATCGGATTTATCCCACTTTATGTGGTTAATGCATTTCAAAGAGCAGGAAAACACAAAATAAATTTTCCTTATATCGTAATGCTGGTAATTGGAATTGCTATTGTATCGCTATTCTATAATGTGAATATGTCCAAAAATCAACTTGACATTTACAGGAATGAAGCCATAAAAAATGAGACATGTGTTGATAACGTTCAGAAACGAACAGCTCAGTTTATGAACCTGGTAAATGATACAATTTATGCAGATAAAAAAGAAGCAGTTACCAATATCCATATTCAGGCCGCATCGTTGCAGGTTTTGGTTGATGAAATGAAGGATGGATTGCTTTCCTTTGTAAATCAGGCTGGTGTTCCGGTTGAAGATGTAAGGTATATTGATAACAAGGGAGCAGGCCGGAATGCGATTCTTAATAATGGAAAGGGGAAGAAGTTTGCTATGGTTTCAAGGGAGTATAAGGAGATGCTGGAAGAACTTATAAAGGATCCTGTTACGAGCAGCCAAATTGAAGACCATCTCGAATTTGCAGGAAAGGTTTGGTCATTTGAGTATGGCTCAAGTGATATTAAAAATGCCCCTCTCATGAAGAGTTATTATAAGCTTACTTATGCTTCAAAGGGTGTTGCACTGAGCGAGTATGTTGCTATCAGCAGTTTGCTACATCAACATTTCTAGTTTCATTTACACCTCTTATTCCAATTTATAAAGCGAGAAAAAATCAGTTTGCTATTAATATTTATTCAGATTTGGACCCGCCGGCTGATGAGATTTATTACCAGATCAAGGGAATTTTATCAGGCGATAATAATGATACATATATATCATATTCTAACGCTATGACTCATGTTGCGACAGGCGTCATAAGTAAAAACCCGGAATAACCCGGTCAGTTTAATATCTATCCGAATCCTGTTTATGGTTTGTCAATAGTTGAGTTTTCAAATCCCGATAAAAAAAGATACGATTGTTTTATTTTTGATATCTCAGGCAGGATAATAAGAAATTATTCTAATATCCCGGGAAGTAGTTTTGTGTTTCAAAAAGAAGGCTTGGCAAACGGAATATATTTCATTGAGTTAAGAGGTCCGGAAACAATAAGGGGAAGAATTATTATTGAATAACTTGTTTTTTTGGAGTTTATTAGTTGAGAAGTTTATAAGTTGAGAAGTAAAAAAAAAATGTGTTAAAGATTATAGAAAAGCAACCCTTTCGGTGGTTATTTACCCCGAAAGTGGTTTAAAGGGTTAAATCAATTATAGTTTCTTAATAAAAGTTCTTTCGCCCAAATATGTCCAACATCCAGTTGGATTGCTTATTGAAAAAAATCCCCGGCCTGTTTAGTTAACCCTTTCCCCAAGTAACCCAGTCCTTTTATGAAATACGCGGATGCCTGCCTTTTTTGTTTTGATTCACCTTCGCCAAATTTTGAAAAGAAATCAATCTCATCAAGCTGAACCAATTTCTTTTCTCCCAACTCAATAAGATCTTCAAATAACTTATCTGCATTAGTATTAGTGTTCAATTTTTGGTATGCCAATGCCTGATAGTACAGATACTGCGATTCTTTTTTATCTGATGATACGGATTTTTCAAAATACTCCCCGGCTTTTTGAATATCCCCGGCTTTTTCATAAGCCAGTCCGGTATAATAGTAAATTTGAGGGTTGCGTACATATTCAATATCCCGGCCTGTCTGATGGTTCTCAGGATACATATCAGCTTTCAGGAAGTTGTCTAGTGCCGGCATATAATCTTGTTTCATGAGAAATGAAATCCCGCGTAACAGGTGGGCATCAACATAGATATCATGTAAATCACGGGTACCTTCCTGGATATGAAAAAAGTTATTTTCCAGGTATTCGATCGCTTTATCATATTTTTTATTCAATACAAGTACAAGTATTTCCCGTGCCAGGGCATCTTCTCTTTTGGCTATGTACTTATGATGCTTAGTTAATATGGAAAGCCTTTTTTCAATGGGAGAATTATTTCTTTCGTACAACAAATCCAGTTCGTAGTAATATTTTGGTTGAACAGGATTATAACTGATAGCAGTTTCATATTCTTTAATCGCTTTGCTGATATTTTTCGCATGATAAAAATATCCCCACCCGAGATTGCGATGTGCAATTGCCAGAGATTCTTCAAAACCAACTGCCTTTTCCCAGTTTATAATAGCTTTTCCGGGTTGTTTATCGTACAGAAGATTACCAAGGTAATAATATGCCCTGGCATCGGATGAATTATTTTTCAGGGCTTCATTCAATACCTTTATGGTCTCAGGACGGTAAGGAAAACAATAATCAGTTGATAGTTTCCGGGCTTCGGAAAAGAATTTCTCTGAGTGGTCTTTTTTGTTTTGCTTCAGGTTAAGGTATCCTAAATAATAGTGAATTAACGGATAATTTTTCAATTGATCATTATCTGAATTAACAGCTCTATCAAGCACTTCAGAAGCTTCTTCAAAAAAGCCGCAATTCATATAGTCAATTGCCAGTTCGAGATAATAATCTGGATAATTCCTCATTACAGAGGTTAATTCAGCCAGTTCTTTATCCGCTTCTTTTTGCCGGTTTGTATGCTTTTTAATCAGGTAGCGTTCGTTTCTTACCCAATGATCCAGAACATCTATATCTAAAACTTCATCTGTTATCTTACCGGCTTTTTCATATTCTCCAAGATTTCTCAGAATGGCTGATTTCAAATTCAGAGCTTTAGCGTTTTTGCTATTAGTTGTTAATGATCGGTTTATGTGTTCCAGTGCTAAAGGAAAGTTTTTCCTGATGGAAGCTATTTGTGCCAGGTTATAAAATGCTGCAGAATAGCAGGCATAATCCCATGTAGCCCTGTAAAGTGTATCATAAGCCGACTGATATTTGCTTTGTGCTTGCAGCACCAGGCCTAAATGATAAAGTGCCTCACAACTTCGTGGTCTTGTATAATCCTTTGTCAGGCGGTTAATAGCTGTCCTGAAATGTTTTTTTGCTTCTTCATACATAACCCGCTGCTTATAATCTATTCCCATTTGTATATTACACCTTATATCACCGGGATCTCTACTCAATGCCTCACGAAAATAATCGAGTGCATTTAATCGTGCGTTATGAAATTGTTTTATTCGCAGACCAGTTAAGAAAAGTTCTTCATTAGTTTCAATTTTTTCCGGTGACGGTGGCTGTTTTACTTCCAGGGGCAAATCAGGATTATATTCCTTATCATCAGGTTTGTATGAAATTAATTCTTCATTTTCAGCCGTATATAACGATACTTTGATATCTGTCTCACTAGTATTTTCCGGGAGTTTTATGTATTTAATAAAGGGTTTATCCGGAGCAATATTTATAGTTTCTGCGAAAAGATTCTCGTTTTTTATTGCAAGTGCGACCTTTGCGTTATTATATTCACCGGTTGTATTAAAAGAAACAAAAGCAGTGTCAGGCGAAGTTAGTAACAGGTTAACAGCAGCTTGCTGATTGGCGTTTTTTACTCCTTTTGTTTTTTCCAGCGGATACCAATATTGCTTTACCTGTTTGTATTCATAGGGTTTAATCCAGCTATAATCGGGCTGGTTATCAGAATAGGCTCCTGTCATTAGTTCTGCGTAAGGACCGTCATTATCAGTGAGTACTTTGGTATCCCACATTGAACCACGCTCACCGGGACCCCATTCCCATAATTTAGCACCTGTAGCAATGTGAGGATTAGCTACATGCATAGTTCCGGCGTTTTTGCCATGGTCATAACCTGCCAGGAAACCATCTTTCAGATCATAAGCAAAAAAGGAAACCGGATTAGGATGATTTTTCCACCATGAAGCGTCGATGTTATTTATATAATAATCATAACCCCGGTATTCTTCCGTGGTTACCGGCCAGTGAGAAAAGCTGTTTTTTGCATGAAAGGTTGCATATTTCACTGTGGGTGGAAAAATTATCTGGTAATCATTGTTTGCATGTGTAGCTACATTTGCCCAATAAAGAAAAGAATTCACATTCTCTGTGCGGTTAAACATTTTGACATTCACTTCAATAAATGATTTTTCCGGATACAGGGTTAATCCAATTGTCCATTTCATACGGTGTCTCGGCTCAATTTCCCCAATCCATATTGTCTTACTTCCATCCTTATTTTCTGATAGTGTATAATCAACCGGCAGGAATGTTGAAGCCCTGTGATGATGAAATACACACCATTCGATACCACCTGAAAT
>CBDUSM010000165.1:0-4277 GCA_965369825.1 uncultured Bacteroidales bacterium | reverse complement strand
AATTATTTTTACAGATAAAGAAGCAGTGTATTTTCTTAACAACCTAATCCATCCTCGTGTAATGATATCTTTTCAAAAATGGATGAAAGGCTTGGTTGATGAACAATATGTTCTGTATGAGGCTGCAATATTGTTTGAGAGTGGGCATTATAAAGAGTTAGATAAAGTGATTATGGTCTCTTCCCCTGAAGAACTTCGCATAAAACGGGTAATGGCAAGGGATCATATAACAAGGGAAGATGTGCTCCACCGAATCCGGCATCAATGGCCTGATGAAAAAAAGGAACCAATGGCCGATTTCATAATCAGGAACGACGAAAAGCAGCTTGTCATACCACAAGTTCTTAGCATACATAGGGCATTAATTGGCTGAAAAATAGAATGTAATTGCTGCCGATGTAATTCACTTTCATTACATCATATATCGAAAATCAACAATCGAAAATCAACAATCGAAAATCGACAATCGACAATCGACAATCCTACAGTTTCACTCTTAGTGCAAAAATAAAGTTTCTGCCAGGGGCACAAATACCTGAAGAATAGGGACGGTATCGTTTATCAAGGATGTTTTCTAAACCAAAATTTACCTGCAGGTACCTGTTAATTTGATAAGAACCCATAAAGTTCAATATCCACCAACCGGGAGAGTATAGATTACCATTGTTATCTGTTGCATACATGTAGGGTTTATCTCGTTCAGCAAAGGCCAGGTTTTCATGCGATATTTCTCCATTGTATATGGCGTATATTTCCAACCTTGTTTTAGTAGTGTTATAGGTTAGATAAGTGCTTCCAAAAAGGGGAGATACGTGCCGCAGAGGCTCATCGTTATCATAAAAACCCTTCATAAGGCAGATGTAGGAGCGAAAAGAAAGAAAATCAGTGAGGTCTGCTTTAAAAGTGAGGTTACCTCCAAAAATATCTGCATGCCCGGCATTCACAACTGCAATCACATTGTTTGTATCGCCATCGAAAATAATCCAGTTTTCCCCGTTATACAAATAGTCCTGGGTAACCAAAGGATCAACAACGCGGGAATAGAAAAGAGTGGCCTCAATACTCGCAATGCTATTAAAATTCTTCATAATTCCAACATCCATATTATAGGAATATTCAGGTTTAAGATTGCTGTTAGGCACTAGCACATTGCCACTTGAAGGTTGAAATACTTTTGCAAGGCCATCCAGGTTAGGTGCATGGAATCCGGATGATAGATTTAAATTAATCTGCCATGAGCCGGTTGGCCTAAAAACAAATCCCAGACTACCGTTAAAGGCACTGTTCTTGTTATCAAGGGGAACAGGGGAAAACTGATAAAATGAGGTATCAACAAATGTTGAGTAAAGCCAAATGTAATTATATCTGATTCCGGTAAGTAATGTAACTTTTTCTGAAATATTGTTTTTATAGCTGAAGTAGGGTGCAACGATTAATTGCCTGTTTATTCCATCCGGGTATCGGGTTTCAAGTGGCGAAAGGGAGCCTGTTAAAATATCTCTTGCGTGAGCTGTTGATTTATTGGTATTGAAAAATAATTCAATGCCATAAAAAAAATGGGTATTTGCTTTCAGGCTTTTATCAAAATCAAGGTTAAAAGAATAAACATTAACATTTTCAAACCTTTCATTGATGCTGGATTTGTCCAGTTTTCTATCATGACGGCTTTCTTCGTAATTTTGGTAAGCCGCTGTAAGTTTTACTTTGTCAAACAACCTGTTTGTATCGCTAACCTTAACATTTAGCGCATTTAGCATCCAGCGTTGTGGTCCATAGTACCAGGCTGCATATTTAAGTTTATTGTCACTGTATTGAGTCAGCCTGTCATAACGGGGGATATCTGATGTATTGGAATAATGGAAGCCATAGTCAATATCAATTTTATCATTTGGTCGAAACCGGACCTTTTGCATAAGGTTGAGCTGGTTGTAGCCTGAGAATACTTGAATATCCGGGTTGTCATTCTCAAGAATAGTATCGTTTCCATTATTAGTCTCAACATATTGCAAGCGTTGGTATTCATCATGGTTATGGCTTCCCATTCGAAGATCATTGAAACTACTATAAGTAAAACTGGTTAGGAATCCCCACTTCGAGGTGGCTACATTAAAATCAACGTGCCCCATGTTTTCATTATTTGCTGTAGAATAGCGTAAGAGGGCGTTTGCTGACACCTGGTATTTACTGTCGTAAGAAAGCTGAGGAGACTTTGTATGAAGGTCCATAACGCCACCCATAGCATCACTACCATACATAACCGATCCGGGCCCGAAGATAACTTCTGCTGATTCAATGATATTTACATCCAGGTTAATAATATTTTGAAGGTTTCCACTTCTGTAGATAAGATTATTCATTCGCACACCATCAACAACAAGTAGTACTGTATTTGCCGCAAAACCCCTGATCATAGGGCTTCCGCCACCGAGTTGGCTTTTCTGAACAAATACCTCTCCCGAAGCACCCAGAAGATCGGCGGATGTTTGCGAATTATTAAATGATATTTCCCTGGCTGTAATAAAGGTAATTTTGTTTGGCACTTCGGTTCTGTCCTGCTCCCATTTGCTGGCAGATACCACAATCTGACTAAGATGAATGGTACGCGCTTTCAATTTAATAATTTTATCGCTATTTATTATTTCTGCATACGAAAGGATGAATTGCTGATAGCTCGGATGCTGAAATATTACAGTATCATTTTTATTAAAGCTGCTTATTTCAGTTATGCCAAATTGGTTTGTTAACGCTGTCTTTGAGTTGTTAAGGTCAATAATAAGTACATCCTCAATTGGTTGGAGGTTAGTTTGATCAATAACTTTAATCGTTTGAGAGGTTGCTCCGAAACAAAAAAGAAGGATTGAAAAAAATATTAGCAGCCTGTTCATTATTATTTTCGCTAAGGGATTTTATTCTGCGTTTATAAGCAAAACTTGTGCCAGGTTTTATTTTTTTATTTGTATGGAACTGATTGCCGGAACCATTTTTATACAAAAGTATTCGGCAAATTGGGATTCAGCAAATATTTAACGATTAAAACTATTTTTTTTCTTATTATTGCTTGGAAAATGAATGTAATTTAATGTGTTAGATGTCAATGCTTTTTTGATCGCCATTCTATCTATATTCTTTTTTAAGAAAGCTGCAAGCTGCAAGCTACAAGCTACAAGCTGCTAGCAAGAGATAGAGGTCATTAAGGGTCAAATGGTAGATTAAACAAGTTCTACAACATCCGGTAAATTAGGAACAACACACAGGAATTCAAAAGCTTCATCCCCAAGCGTTTTGTACCAGTGAGGAACATTTGCAGGAATAAATACAACATCGTTTTTTTTAACCTGATATGTTTCATCACCAATTGCAATTTCGGCCCGGCCATTTAGAACCAGTTGCTCATGTTCGACTAAATTTGTATGATCAGGCATATGTCCGCCAGGCTTGATAATAAAACGCCGCATGGCGAAGTTGGGGCCTTCAGTGCTGCTGATCAGTACCTGCCGAAACACATCTTTACCTGCATTTATCTTTTCAATTGTAATATCTTTAATTTTTTTGACTGACATAGTAATAAAATAAATTAATTAAAGCTGCAAGTTAAGGAACTATACCCTAACCTCTATTACTTTTAATTCGATCAACTCGGTAACAATATTTAAAACTTCAGAAGTGTGCTCTTCACTGACTTCTGCTTTCTTCATAATTTCATTAACACTTTGATAATCAGTACTGGGAAAGGGGAGATGGAAAAGGAATTTTCCTTGCGGTAAGGTCAGGTTTATTTTTCTTTCTTTTCGTTCCCTACCTGTGCCAAACCAGATAACAATACTGCTGATGTACTGGTTGTTTCTCGCGGTTGAAAATCTTGCACCTGCATTTTTCCTTTCACGGATAAACAATGCTGGTCCCCTCTGAGTGGATTGTTTTTCATATAAAGGATTAAGATCAATATCCATTGTTATGTGCCTCTTTATAAGCGAATACCTGAAATATGGTCGTTTTTTTTCATAAACCTCTTGTCGGGATAAAATATCTAATGAGGCCATAGCTTCCAAGAAGTCCTGTACTGTTTTGATATGCATATCAAGACGTGAGGCTGCTTCGGAGGCTGAAATATCACTGTAAGCCACAAGTAGACTGAAAAGGTCTTCAGCATAGTCTTTCGATATATATAATCCTAATATGGCAGCCTTTTTAAAATCCATTCCTTTCAAGTAAATATGTTCATCTTTAACGAATCCAGCTTATCGATAATTCTTTTTCTTTTAAATGTATATAACATT
>CBDUSM010000164.1:0-4292 GCA_965369825.1 uncultured Bacteroidales bacterium | reverse complement strand
AAGATAGGGCAGCACATAACAAGCAGCAGGCCGGAAGTGGTACGAGGAAGGGTGTAATGGAATCAATATTTTACGGTGTATTATTAAATTCATTACTTTTACAATAATATAGTTTTCCATAATAAAGATTGAAAAATGAGTAAAAAATTAAAGATCAGGCTAGCCATTGTTGCAGTTTTCGTTGTAATTATAGTCCTTGCAGTTGGTAAGAAAAAGGGATTTATCGGAAAAGATAATACCTTAAAGGTTAGTACAGAACTGGTTGAAAAAAGGACCATTATCGAAACAGTAGCAGCAAACGGGAAGATACAACCTGAGGTTGAAGTCAAAATAACACCTTATATCTCAGGAGAAGTTATTTCTCTTTATGTAATGGAGGGGGATGAAGTAAAAAAAGGCGATTTACTTGCAAAAATAGACCACGAGATCTATATCTCAAATTACGAAAGAATGGAGGCTAATTTAAATACACAAATGGCGAATGAAGCCAATACCAAAGCGAGGCTTGTTCAAGTAAAGGCACAATATAAAAATGCCAAAAGATCATATGAGCGAAATAAAAGTTTATGGGAGCAGCAGGTTATTTCTCAGGCTGATTGGGATGCATCCGTATCGGCTTATGAGGTGGCTGAAGCAGAAGTCAGTGCTGCTGAGCAAAGTTTAGTCGCATCAAAATATCAGGTGAGCAGTGCAAATGCATCAGTAAAGGAAGCTAAAGAAAATTTAAACAAAACTTCTATTATTGCACCTCATGCAGGAACTGTTTCCAGGCTTAACGTTGAACAAGGGGAACGAGTGGCAGGCGCTTCGCAATTCTCTGCCGGTACTGAAATTATGAGTATTGCAAACCTTAACCTGATGGAAGTCGACGTTGAGGTTAATGAAAATGATATTGTTAGGGTTAGCATTGGCGACACAGCTATTATTGAAGTTGATGCTTACCTGAACGACAAATTCAAAGGTATTATCAGTGAAATTGCCACATCGGCCAACATTACCGGAGTAAGTGCCGACCAGGTAACTAATTTTAATGTTAAGGTCCAGATCCTGAAAGACTCTTATACCCATCTGATCCCTGAGAATAACAGGTTATATTTTCCATTCCGCCCGGGTATGTCAGCTACGGTTGATATTCAAACAGAAACAGTTGCTGATATTCTGACTATTCCAATACAAGCAGTAACAACACGAGCCGATACAACAGGAAAAGTTTCTCTTCGAACAACCAAGGCAGCAGATGAGGGTAAACCGGAAGGAGAAAACAATGAGGATGAAGATAAAGAATTTAAAGAATATGTTTTCGTTTACGAGGATGGAATAGCCAGGATGCAAGAGGTAAAAACCGGCATTCAGGATAATACCTATATTTACATCATTGAGGGCCTTGAAGACGGCCAGGAGGTTATTGTAGCCCCATACAGGGCCGTTACCAAAAAACTCAAGAACAATGATGAAGTAAAAAAAGTTGATAAAGAAGAATTGTTTACGGAGGATTAATCAGGTATGGCTTATATTTTATGCCTGGAAACGGCCACAACCATCTGCTCCGTTAGTCTTTTTAAAAATAATCGTTTAATTTCTTTTCGTGAATCAGACCAGAAAAATTCACATGCTGAATTCATTACTTCGTTTATCAGAGAGGTGGTGGAAGAATCGGATATTGATTACCCCGACATTGATGCCGTGGCTGTTAGTAAAGGCCCCGGGTCTTACACCGGACTCAGAATAGGTGTAAGTACGGCTAAGGGATTATGTTATGCCCTTGATAAACCCCTGATAGCTGTCAGCACCCTGCAATCAATGGCCGCTGGCTTTACTAATCACTTAATGAATGAGTCATTTGATTTTCCTGAAGATACATTGTTTTGCCCCATGATCGATGCCAGGAGAATGGAAGTTTATACCGCTGTTTATGACATTCACAATAGAGAGATTGAATCAATAAATGCCAAAATCATTGATCGGTTTTCGTTTCGGGATTTTCTGAAAAAACATAAAATTTATTTTTTCGGTGATGGTGCCGAGAAATGCAAACCAATATTGTCGTCAAACCGCAATGCGGTGTTTATTGATAAATTTCATCCCTCTGCCACAATGATGAACCAGTTAGCTTTTGACGGTTTTCAGAATAGAAAATTTGAGGATGTGGGTTATTTCGAACCATATTACCTTAAGGATTTTATTGCCGGTATACCGAAGGTGAAAGGGTTGAAATGATATGCGATATACGATTAACGATATGCGAAGTGGTTAGAAAGAGTAACTTATTCCGGTATAAATAGAAAATGAATAGGGATAATATTCGATGGAATGGTCCTTACGAATAGATCGGAGTGAATATTTAAATGTAGGTGACAGGCTGAAGTTTAATTTTTCGCTTACTGCATAGTTTAATCCCAATCCCACAATACTGTTGTAGATAACCGTGTAGAATTCCTCCGATCTGTCAATCATAATTTCTTGTTTATCAACCTGAAAATAAGCAGTGTTATTTACCATGAAGCCGGGACTTAATCCCCCTGCCAGTTGAACCCCAAATCGTTTATCGAGAATTTTGTAATTAATGAGAAGCGGAACTTCAATATATTCGAAGTTTTGATAAATATCGGCATTGAAATAGAGGATATTGCCTGTTGAATCTTCTCTGATATCAGAATCAGCAAGTTCTTTGGGGATTTTTTCGGAATTGATATTAATAGGCCCTACAGAAGTAGGGATAACAAACTCGTACTTATCATCGGGATAGCGGTATGCTATTACATCATTAATAACCTGTCCGAGCTTTGAATAGAAAAGCCCTGTTTGGAAACTCAGCTTTTTCTTTATATGATATTTCAGATCCACACCGCCTGAGAAAGAGTATATTTCATTCTCCAGGTTATTGTAATAGCTTTCATCCGGAATGATAGTTGCAGGCAAATCTTCTTTATCAATACTAATGGTTCTATATGCATAAACAGGTGCAAGTTTTCCACCGATGGTCCATCTATGTGTTTTATTTTCGGTTTTTTGGACTACCCAGTCTGTATCAAAAGCCAGGGCTTCGTCCCCGGAAGGAACAAATTGATTGGGTTGAATTACCGGTTTATCAGTTGAAGTATTTATTGGTTCCGGTAAAACAGGTTTCCTTTTAGTGAACTCCAATTCTTTTTCATCAGGAGTAACAACTGGCAATAATTCGTTTATGGCGATAGCTTCGTCATCAGAAGTTGTGGTTGGAGGAGCAGGGTCAGTAATTTTTTCATCACTGTAATCTGTAAATGTTTGAACAGAAACCTGTTTTTCTTCCAGCGTCTTATTCGCATTGTTTTCAGGTATGGTTGTCATTTCCTGATGCTGAGGTGCGGATGCTTCATTATTCAGGTTAAAAGTGGCAAAATAATACCCTGTTAAAAAGGCAATAAAAATTGCTGCAGCAGCTGCACTCCACCGAAACAGCATCAATCTTCTGTTTTTGCGTATCAGTATCAGCTCTTCTTTAATTGAATCCCATGCGTACCCGGGAGGCTTTTCTTTAAAGCCTTTAAGGTTTTCCTGAAACAATTTGTCGATATTTTGGTCGTCTATCGGCATGTTTATGGCTTAGCCAGTTTAATTTCTATTAAAAAATCTTTTTTCACGTTTTTCTGTAAAATCACCCTGGCCCGGGAAAGGTTCGATTTTGATGTCCCTTCCGAAATGCCAAGTTGCTTACTTATTTCTTTGTGCGAATATCCTTCAATAACATACAAGTTAAACACCAACCTGTATTTAGGAGATAATTTTTGAATAAGGCTGACCAGTTCTTTGGTTGTTATGGCATTGATGATATCATCCTCTATAGGGTCTTCAATACGCTCATCAATATCTCTTATCAGATGCAGATGCTTCTCTTTCCTGAATTTTTCCAGGGCTGTGTTAATAATAATTTTCCGCATCCATCCTTCGAAAGAGCCTTTATACCTGAAAGAGGAGATATGCTGAAAGATTTTAATAAAACCATCATGAAGAATATCCTCAGCTTCGGTATAATCTTTAGTATAGTAAAGACACACTCCGAAAAGTTCCTCCGAAAACAGATTGTACAACCGTTCCTGGTCTTTTATTTTCCCGGCTTTACATCCCTTGATTAATTTTTCAATCTCTGGACTCAACAGTTTTTTGCATTTTAAATAAAATACAAATATAGCGATTTTGCCGGTGTATTCAAAGAACGCACAACATATAGACGCATATACATGTTGAATGGTTGCGTAGCTTATGAATAATCCCGGTGATTCTCAAAAAAAAATAAGTTAACGCAACCTTTTCAT
>CBDUSM010000163.1:0-4303 GCA_965369825.1 uncultured Bacteroidales bacterium | reverse complement strand
ACTATCAAACATTTATGCTTAACAAACAATTCCCCACAACAATATCATGTGATCCCTTATTCCCAACTGAGTGGCATAGTGCAACAAAGTTTGGGGTCAATCAAATTTTGACCTCAATTGCCATGTCCTCGTTTTGTGGGATAAACCGCATTTGCAAAATAGCCTCGTTTACAGGGGACGGTTTGGTTCGGGCTTTGCTAAAATTGGATAAGGCAATAAATGAGAATGCAATATCTGCAACATTGAAGAAGCTTGGGCAAAGCGGGGCACGCAAGCTGCAAATGTTGTTGTTGTCAAAAAACGCCAGATGGCTACACGAAAGCGGGCTGGAGTTAAACCAAATTGACCACAATTGAATAGCCTTTGTCTTAATACCGAGAAAAAATCGGTCTAAAAAAATCAATTTGGATTTTTAAGTATAAATTAAGGGTTTTTCCAATTCCAACATTCCATTATTCCATTATTCCAGTCTTATTAAACAGGTGCACAGTAGGGGCCCTCAGGGATAATAGCCAATGACCAGCCTTCCTGTACAAACCTGTCTATTAACTCCTGAACCTTTTCCTGTACCTTGTCTTCAAGTGTATGTATGCCGTTTACACAAAGATGATCCAAATCAGAAGCAGTAAGTCCATTGGTTACAAAGTACAGGTTGCCGGCGCCAACATGCTCCAGGGTGCGGGTTTGCATCTGAAACTGCCACTGGTCTTTGACAACTTTATTGCTTTTTTTTATCTCCTTTAAAAACTCCTGCCATCTACCTGAATATTTTCGCATAATGCTCTGATATTCCGCACTCCCTATGCCCTCATAACAGCTTCCAACAGAAATAACAATACCTTCTTTTTTTACCGCCGGCAGGCAGGAAACCAAACCTTTTACACACTGATAAAAGGTCGAATCTAACGGGTACCCTCCACTGGAAGTAAGAACCACATCGCACTCTTTTTTCACCTGTGGACATGCATATTCACCTGCAACCCTGCAAGCCATTTCGTGTGATGCTTCCAACTCACCTGCAATAGCATTAACAAGCCGGTGTTCATTGTTTACCAGGAGGTTTATGCAGAAATCTACTTTAGCTTGCCTGGCAATTGAAAGAGCCTCGTTATGAAGCAGGTTCCCCACCAGGTTCCCATTTCTGGCAGATGAGCTTTCCAGGAAAGAATAACCGTGGAACATTTTCACCGTTTCAAGGGAACATAATCCAGGACAAATGGATTTTCTGCCACCTGAAAAACCTGCCATAAAATGTGGTTCCACCAATCCTGTTACGATACGAAATTCCGCTTCAATAAAGTAGCGATTCAGTTCAACAAGACGTCCTGCCATACTTGTTCCTTGTACCGGCACCAATTCATCACCTCGTTCTGCCTTGTGATCTATTATGCGATATCGGTTGCATACTTCGGGTCCAAACATACGTTCTCGTTCATCATTTGTACTTGAACGATGCATACCTGTGGCAATAAGAATAATTATTTTATTTCCGGGCACTCCTGCCGACTCAATTTCTTCAAGCAGGGCATTCAGGAAACCGGCATATGGAATTGGCCTCGTTATATCAGAAACAACAAGGACCACGGACTTTGCACCCGACTTTTTAATTTCTGCTGAAAGAGGTTTGCCGCCAATAGGATTTCTAACCGCACTTAATACAAGATCACCGGCATTATCTTCAGGTACTTTATAAGAGGTACTATATACTATGGAATTGTCAGGTATTCGTACATCAATACAATTGTTTCCATATGGAATTTCAACTAACATATTTTATATCCTCAATTTATAAAACAGGTCTGCTTCACTACTCCAGGCTATTCACCGGGTTTTTTACCGGCATAATTATGCTCAGTAGATAACTCAGAACAATACCCACAGTAAAAGAACCGGGTATTATCCAGAGAAATGAGATTGACAAGCTAAATAGTTCATCTGAAAAACTGATAAACACTGCCGTTAAAGCGCTGATGATTGTACCGGAAAAAACGGCATTTTCAGTTGACCGTTTGACAAACATAGCCATGAAAAAAGGAACAAAGAGTGGCGCTACCAGTAAATTAACTGTTTTAAAGGTAATTTCTAACAGATTCCCCTTAACATTCCCAATACCAAGACTAAGCAGAATAATTACA
The DNA here is from genome assembly GCA_965369825.1 of uncultured Bacteroidales bacterium. Taxonomy (GTDB): domain Bacteria; phylum Bacteroidota; class Bacteroidia; order Bacteroidales; family JAGONC01; genus JAGLWB01. Next base: position 2,168 of record CBDUSM010000163.1, on the reverse strand, counting down.
AAACCGATCACAAATGAAATATTCCTTGCCCACTTTACCTGGATGCTCTGTGATAATTTTTGTTTTTTGAAACGAACAATAAAATCCTTCATAACAACCAGGCTGGATGAATTTATTCCTGAAGAGAGACTTGACATTGCAGCTGCTAACAGCCCTGCAAAAACCAATCCAGATATTCCAACAGGAAAACCATGTACAATAAATTGTGGGAAAAGCGAATCGGCTACGCTTATCAATGACTTACCCGGTGTAATTAAGTCCGGATTCGCCTTGTAATAGGCCAATAAAGCTATTCCCAAAACAGCCAACATCAAATAAACAAAGACGTTTGATATCATTGAATAAAGAAAAGCCTTTCGCGCAGCTTTGACATCACGGGTGGCCAAATACCGCTGAATAGCCATCTGATCCGAACCTGATGTACAGATATACCAGCCAAATATACTGATAACTACCGTCATGAAGCTCACTCTTGCATTGACATCAAAAAACTTCCATTCCGCCCAGTGCTCAGGCCACTCTGTTGGAATTATGTCAGAAAAACTGCCAAAATGATTAATTATTATTATAATGGCCAGGATAGTCCCGCCAAACAGGATAAAACTCTGAATAACATCGGTTAAAACAACGCCGCGCAGACCACCCAAAGAGGTATAGATGATGGTTATTATACCAAGAACCATACTAACCCAGATGGCAGCATTTTCAGACCATCCCATAACAGGCATTATTACTTTTTGGGCGACCATATAAATAATAACTGCCATCCATATTAAGCGCATGAGCAGAAAAAAAACTGAAGCCAATACACGGATCTTTACTCCTAGCTTCACTTCAAGCAACTCATAAGCGCTTGATATACGAAGTTTCATAATATACGGTATCAGAAACCAACCCACTATTATAAAAACAAAAGGCAAACTTGCTAATTTACACCACATCATCGGACCATACATGATCATTTCACCGGGCATTGCCAGATAGGATATTGCACTGAACAAGGTGGCAAAAAGTGACAACCCTACACTCCACGATTTCATCTTCCGGCCACCTAACATATAGTCATCGGCAGTTTTTGTTTTGCGTTGATAATATACACCAATAGCAAGCATGCCGATACCGTACATCGCGATCACCATCCAGTCTAAAAAATGTTTCATTTGCTTTATCTCATATTTACAATAATGTCATACGTTCGTTTCTGGTTGGCGACCAGGTTAAAAAAACCAGCTTCCGTCAGTTCTTTTTTCATATCCTTATACTCCTGAGAGCTAAGGCTTCTCAAAGGTGACCTGCAAGGACCACAGTCAATACCTGTCATCTTTGCCATGGCTTTTCCTGCTACAATGCCCCCTCTGTATTTAGCAATAATTTTGCATATTTTTACTGATACCTGCTGAAGTTTCCTGGCTGCTTGAATATTCCCATCGTTAAAAGATTTAATAATCTCCAGGTATAAACCCGGGATAAAATTATAGGTTATTCCAATCGCCCCCTGCACTCCTATAGACAAACCACACAACAAGATTTCATCGTGTCCGTGGATGATATCGAACCTGCCATTATCCAGGGAAATGCATTGCTGCATTTCCATAAAGTTTGAATACGTGAATTTTAATCCGGCAAGGTTAGGTATTACTTTAACTCCTTCCTGCAGGAATTCGACCATGCTAATATCAATCCCTGTGCGCATAGGGAAATGGTAATAATAAAAAGGTATTTCAGGGGCTGAGGAAGCAATCTGCCTGCAAAATTCAACCAAATCCTTAGCAATTTTCGGTTGCAGGAAAGTAGGTCCCATAGAAGAGATCGCCCAGGCGCCATTATCGCGGGCATGAGCTGCCAATTCCTGCGATTCCCTGTAACTTGTACTACCGACATGAACAATAAATTTAAACTCATCACTTGCATACGGGGCCCATGCTTCTGTAATAATTTTCCTTTCTTCGGTTGTCAATAACACACCTTCACCCGAAGAGCCAGAGACAAATATTCCTGCCAGGCCTTTTGATTTCAGATCTTTTGCGTAATGTGGTATAATCCCCGTGTCAACATCAGCATTGTTGTTCATTGGTGTAAATACCGGGGCAATCAGCCCTTCTATTTTTGAATATTTTTTCATTTATTTATTACTTTTTAAAACTGTTTATTTATCTGTTGATTTCCCG
>CBDUSM010000162.1:0-4328 GCA_965369825.1 uncultured Bacteroidales bacterium | reverse complement strand
CTGTACTACCCCTATTTCCTCCCTGCGATCGAAATGTGCCTCCAACCAATGTTTGGAATTCAGGTTCCTGGTCAGGATTCTCACACTCTGCCGCTTCATAATTGAAATAAAATATCCATTTATTCAGATCGTTCTCATCGGCATAATGCCCTAAGTGGTAGGCACAATGATCTGCTGTAAGGATATATGGTTCATAATCGTTCCGTTGGTTGTTTAAAAGAACACCCGTGCACCAGTATGCTACGCTTCCATTTTTAGCCGAGATTTTCACAACTCCCTTTTTCTGATCCTGCCAGGAAATCCCTTCCGAACAATTGATATTGACTTCACAAAAATCAGAATCACCAAAATTCCTGGCGTTGCTTTCATATATGAATCCAACTGAACGATAGGCATAGATCACTTCCGAAAGTAAAATTTCTTTTTCACCAATGCTGTTATCAGGTTCAAAATACTCAATGATCACCGTTTCACCAGGTATCAGTTCGGTTGCAAAAATACCAGAGGATGAGTTATTTATGGAAGTGTAAGCACCTCTCACATAAGAACCATCTTCATTATAAAAAAATAATTTTCCTCCTTCAGGAAGGTGAAACCGGTCAAAACAAAACCCCAAAGCCAATGCACCTCTTGCTACAAGCTTAATTCTCCAAATCCTGCCTGATCCGGGAAGGGTTGTTATTGTGCCGGCTAATGTTAGATTGATATCCGTTTCAAGCGCAACGCCATAGCGGTAGGGATTTCCATTCTTGTCGTTTCTATCATCTTCAATTCTGATCGATTCATAGTCGATCCCTCCAACATAAATAATTTGAAAATCATCATCTATTCCGGGGTATAAAAAACTGGGTGGTTCCCCTCCCGCGTTGAGCTGGCTAAAAACACTTTTAGCCATTACAAGAAGAGTAAAAATAAGTATAGGAAGAAATAATTTCCTAATCGCAAAAAGTCGGTTCACACTGCTATTTTGTTAAGGTGATTTTCTTAAGAATCACGCCTTCCTTAGTTTCAATATTTATGTAGTATAATCCAGGATTATGGCCTGACAGATCAAACTGCATTTTCTTTTCAAAAGATTTTTCCGGACCCATCGTAAGAACACTATTTCCCAAAGCATTGAATACATCAATACGGTTAATGGTAGAAATATCCCCGGCAATTACCATATTTATCATTCCGTTAGTAGGATTTGGAAAGACAAAGACGTTATCGGAAGTAATGTTTTGCTCATCTACCCCAACACCACTAACATAGATATAATCGACCTCCGTTTTAGTATCCTGACCGAAATTATTTACAACGGAAAGTGTAACATCAAATGCGCCATTTTGGTTGTAAACTATATTCTGAGGGCTTTGCTCGCTGGAAGTCTCCGGTGTACCTCCTTCGAAAACCCAACTCCAGGAGACCGGATCTTCTGTAGAGAGGTCGGTGAAGTTAACACTCTCACCTTCAACGATAAACACGTTATCAGCTTCAAAATCAGCTTCAGGAACATAGCCAACATTTATATAGTCGGGTTTTGTCAGTGTATTTTCCCCAAAAGGAGTTTCAACAGTCAGGGTAACATCGAATTCCCCGGCAGAATTGTACTGAACAGGATCGGGAAATTGCAGGTTTGAAGTTTCAGGATTGCCGCCCTCAAATACCCAATCCCACGATTCAGGGGAGCCGGTTGATTGGTCAACCAGGCTTGCTGATTCACCCACAAGGATATACCTGTCGAAGCAGGTAAAATCAGCCTCAGGAGGGCCAAGAACGGTAATAAAATCCAACTTAAGTGTATCATGTGATCCGTATTGGCTTGTAGCGGCTAAAGTGACAGAATAGCTACCCGGTGTATCGTAAACGATGCCCTGCGGGTTCTGTTCTGTAGAAGTTTCCGGGTCTCCTCCCTCAAAAAGCCACTCCCATTCAGAAGGGTTACCATATGAAATATCTGTAAAATTAACAGCATAATCAACAGGGATCAATGTTGTATCTGCCTCAAAATCAGCAGTTGGAGGGCCATAAACAGTGATAAAATCATCCTTTATCTCTGTATCAGTTCCAAAGTCATTGGTAGCGATCAGCTTAACCTGGAAAACACCTGCTTCATAATAATGTATGGGTGCGGGATTTTGGTTAAAAGAGACACTGGGTGTTCCTCCTTCAAGCTGCCAATGCCATCCTGTTGGGTTGCCTGTTGTAGCATCGGTAAACGTAACTGTTTGGCCCACGCCGATTTCCGTATTATTTGCATTGAAATCCGCTTCGGGCGGATCGCCAACAGATATATAACCTGTTTTTGTTTCTGTATCTGAACCAAAGGCATTTGAGATAGTCAGGGTAACTGAGTAGCTGCCATAATTGTTATATACAATATTTTCAGGGTTTTGATCTGTCGAGCTTGTTGGGTTCCCTCCAGGAAATGACCAACTCCAGTTCTCAGGGTTTCCCAATGAGAGATCAAAAAAATCGACATTACCACCAATAGCAACAGATGGGTCGTCGGCTTCAAAATCACAGATTGGATCATTACCATCCGTCCCCGGAAGATATTGATCTCCGGTATTTATCGGATCAAGCCAGTATTTCAATTGTTGATGAGATTGATTACCCATTTTATCCCATGACCAATATATTTTTCCGTATAGTGAATAGGATGTGTTTTCACATGACATATTACCCGGGCCACCTGTCAGATCTCCAACTATCCGGTGTTCATTGTCATACAAAGGTGATCCTGAAGATCCCTCTTCAACAATAGATGTTCCATTAACTGTTGGTGCCCATACCGCTTTCCAATGTGAAAGCACTCCGTTGTTATTCCACTGGGAATGACCTAAGGTAGTGCTATATGTGGATATTTTTTTAATATCACCGGCAGGATGGTGTATCCCAACTCCACTAGGGCTTGGCGTATCCGTACGGTTCCAGCCACCCCAGTAAGGTTCATGTGATGCAGGAGGTGTGGAGTTAAGTAAAAGTAGCGCAAAATCCGATCCTGTATAACGGTCACCTTCGGCTTTGAGTGAGCAGCCTGTCACTGTAAAATTTTGAGGGCCTGTTGAACCGGTACATGTAGCAGACTCAAACTTAAAATAGAAAATCCATTGGTTAAAGTGTGATGCCAGACAATCCTCTCCACAATGGTGAGCTGTTAGAACGTAAGGTGTAAGGTCCCATGTAGTATTGTTTATCATTGATCCTGTACACCAACCGATCCATCCTGCCGGAAGGATCATATATTGCCTGACCACTCCTTTTTTATCCATCTGCCAGTTATCTCCTTCAGGACAATTCACATTGATCATGCACCACAATGACCCTCCGCGATCTTCAGGTTCTTCCATTAAGGTAAATGAAACTCCGCGGAAGAGATAGGCCATATCTGAAATATGGATAATAGGATTTTCAGTAACGCCATCAGGTTCATAATACTCAAGCGTAACCGACTCGCCTTCAATTATCTCAGTTGAAAACTGGCCACTCTTATCATTATTTAAATCAGTAAAAGCACCGATAACCTGTGTTTTCATCTCATTATAAAGATAGAGCTCGCCACCCACAGGAAGCCAGAAGTCATCATAATAGAGACTCAATGCAATGGCATCCTCTGAACTGAGTGTAAGCCTCCATATTCTACCACCCGATGGCAGGTCTGTCCAGGTCCCGGCATCTTCAATGGAAAGATTTACAGGCATTGTATGCCCGATACGATACGGGCCCGGACTGTTAGCCAGGTTATCATCGGCCTGGTTAATAACATCCATTCCGAGGGGAGAAAATGCCACCTGTTGAAAATCATGTGTAATATCTACAGTTGAAAAACTCGGAGGCATGCCTTCACGGCTTATCTGAGCAGTTACAAAGATATTTCCAAGGAGTAGAAACGAGATAAATAACGAAAGAAGTAAGCTATTCCTTTTCATAATAAAAATTTTAATGATCAAATTAATTAACAAGCGCCTAATTGCACTGCAAAGATACTATTAAAACCAATAATTCATGAAACTGTTCAACTCAATTTAGTGAAATCTTCTATTACTATTAATAATTGTACTTTTGCTTTCTTTATCATTAAAACAAGCAAATTAAATTATGGAAAAAATAAAAAGGACTCTCAGGGATTCGGCAAAAGCCCGTTGGACGATGATGATAATTGTCAGCTTTTTGATGGCGGCAAATTATTATTTTTATGATGTATTATCACCACTTAAAACAATTTTACAAGACCACCTTAATTTTTCTTCACAAGATTTTGGAATTGTCGCCGGTTTTTATGCCTTTCCTAATACTTTTTTATTAATGGCAATATTAGGCGGGATCATACTTGATAAAATAGG
>CBDUSM010000161.1:0-4348 GCA_965369825.1 uncultured Bacteroidales bacterium | reverse complement strand
ACCTTATCGATGGACTAATCAAGCTGATGCAAACCGGAGATGAATTTATAGGGCCCATAAATATTGGCAATCCAAAAGAATTCAAAATCATAGATCTCGCTAATAAGATTATCGAACTCACCGGCTCGGCTTCAAAAATTATTTATGAACCGTTGCCAGAAGATGACCCTATGCAAAGACAACCGGATATCAGCCTGGCAAAAAAGGTACTTGAATGGGAACCTACCATACCTCTTGATCTGGGGCTGCAGCGAACAATAGAATATTTTAGCTCTTTTTAAAGATAAAAATATGACAAGAATCTTGGTTACCGGGGCGAATGGGCAATTGGGCAGCGAACTTCAGCATTTAACAAAAGAAAAAGGGCTGAATAATTTCATCTTTACTGATATTGAAGAATTAGATATTACAAATCTCCAACAATTAGACCATTTCTTTGAAGCCGGGAAATTTGACTGCCTGATTAATTGTGCAGGTTATACTGCTGTTGATAAAGCAGAGGAAGAACCCGAATTAGCAAATCTGCTAAACAGCGAAGCTGTAAAATATCTCGCTGAAGTAACAAAAAAGCACAAAGCATTACTTGTACATATCTCTACTGATTATGTTTTTGACGGAACTAATCACATTCCCTATACAGAAACGGACACTGAAAACCCCGTATCCGTTTATGGAAAAACAAAATTCCTTGGGGAGCAACAGATTTTCTCTTCCGGCACCCGGGCACTGATTATAAGAACGTCATGGCTTTATTCCGGTTATGGGCATAATTTCGTTAAAACAATGCAACGCCTGGGCAGAAATAAAAAAGAAGTCAGCGTAGTTTTTGATCAAATTGGGACTCCAACCTATGCCGCCGATCTGGCTGAAATCATCCTGAGAATTATTCCCCGCTACAAACGAAACGAACCATCAATATTTAATTATTCTAATGAGGGAACTGCAAGCTGGTATGATTTTGCTATTGAAATAATGAAGATCACCGGCCTGGACTGCCATGTCAGACCTGTTGAATCGCATGAGTTTTCCGTAATGGCAAAAAGGCCTTATTACAGCATTTTAAATAAACGAAAGATCAAAGAAGAATTGGGGGTAGCTATACCCTATTGGAGGGATAGCCTAAAGAGGTGTATTGAAAGAATTTTAGAACAAGGCGGGTGAGTTGATTTCCGATATCCGATATACGATTAACGATATTCGAATTATTTCTAATATCTAAATTTAAAACTTTGAACGTTAAACTTTGAACTAACAAATGAAAGTCGAAAAAAATATAATAGATAGAGCTCAGTCCTGGTTACAAGGAAATTATGACAACGAAACTAAAGAACAGGTTGCGCATTTAATTGAAAAAGATCCTGCATCTCTTATTGATGCCTTTTACAAAGATCTGGAATTTGGAACAGGAGGACTAAGGGGCATCATGGGTGTTGGTACAAACAGGATGAACAAATACACTGTTGGGATGGCAACCCAGGGCCTGGCCAATTATCTTAAGAAAGAATTTGCAGGAAAAAACCAGATCAAAGCAGCTATTGCTTATGACAACAGAAACAACAGCACCTTTTTTGCTCAGGTTTCGGCAAATGTTCTTTCTGCAAATGGCATAAAAGTATTTCTTTTTGATAAATTGAGGCCCACACCGGAACTTTCATTCGCAATCAGGCATTTAAACTGCCAAACAGGGATTGTAATTACCGCATCCCATAACCCAAAAGAATATAATGGTTACAAAGTATACTGGGAAGATGGGGCACAACTGATCGAACCACACGATAATAATGTAATTAAGGAAGTCCGGAATATTCAATCGGTTGACGAAGTAAAATTTGACAGGAATGATGAGTTGATCGAACAGGTTGGGGAAAAGATCGATATCGAATACCTTAAAAAAGTACAGGGGCTGTCGCTCTCACCAGATATTATCGCAAAGCAAAGCGATTTAAAAATTGTTTATACACCTATACATGGAACAGGTGTTCTGCTAATTCCTCAAGCGTTAAAGTCATTTGGTTTTACCAATATTTTCAATGTTCCTGAGCAAAACATTGTAAGCGGTGACTTTCCAACAGTAAAATCACCAAACCCGGAAGAGCCTGCTGCCCTGAAAATGGCAATTAAAAAAGCCGAGGAAGTTGATGCTGAACTGGTAATGGCCACGGACCCCGATGCTGACAGGGTAGGAATTGCTGTGAGAGATCTTCATAATAAATTCATTCTCCTAAATGGAAATCAAACAGCAGCCTTGTTAATATATTATCTGCTTACCAAATGGAAAAACAGCAAAAAATTCAGAGGAAATGAATATATTGTAAAAACGATCGTAACATCTGAACTATTAAAAAAGATTGCTCTTTCTTATCAGGTAGAAATATTTGATGTTCTGACGGGGTTTAAATACATAGCCGATCTCATTAACAGGTTGGAGGGTGAAAAAACATTCATTGGCGGAGGTGAAGAGAGTTATGGATATCTCGTTGGTGACTTTGTAAGAGATAAGGATGCAGTTATTTCATGTTGCATGGTTGCAGAAATAGCTGCATGGGCTAAAGATCAGGGAAAATCTTTGTATACATTACTCATAGAAATTTATCTCAAATATGGCTTTTACAAAGAGAGCCTTATTTCTGTAGTGAGAAAAGGGAAAAGCGGTGCCGAAGAAATTCAACGTATGATGGAAGGTTATCGTTATAATCCATTGCTGGTAATTAACAATTCACCTGTGATCCTTATTAAAGACTTCCTGTTACAAAAAGAAAAAAATCTAAAGGAAAGATCGGAAAACCCAATTGAATTGCCAACGTCAAATGTTATTCAGTTTTACCTGGAAAATGGCAGTAAAATAACTGTCAGGCCATCGGGAACTGAACCCAAAATTAATTTTTATTTCTCTTTTAAAGACGAATTGAAGAGAAAAGAAGATTTTGAAAATAAAAATGCCCTCCTTGATCATGAAATTATCAAAATAATTGAATCACTGGGACTATAACAACTATCATGGGGAAAATTTTAGATGAAAACAGTTTCAGGTCAAAGAATGTCATTGAGATGCTGACAGTGGCCAATGAATATTGTCTGTTTCTTGAGAAAGCTTCAACTTATTCAAAAAAAGATATTGTGGATTTTCTACAAAAAATATCTCCCCTCATGTACATCAAAGGTGCATTACTACCGTTTGTTCTGGTTTCCAATCCTGAAGCTAACGAACGTTATGTTACTGAGGAACAATGGGGTAATATTTATAATGAGTTAAAAGCCAAGTTTGGGAAAGATGATGAGTACTGGATCATTGATATTGACGATGAAACTGCACAGGATCCACAAAAGGCCAGCCTGGCTGATAGTTTTGCTGATGTTTACCAGGACATGAAAGATTTTGTATTACTGTACCAGCGAAATACCCTGGCAGCACAGGAAAATGCGGCTCACGAGATAAGAGTCTTATTCAGTGATCATTGGGGTATCCGTCTGGTGCAAGCCCACAGCTGGTTGCATCAACTATTGTTTCACTCCGGGAATATCTGAAAAAGATCGCGGACTTGATTTGTGATCTCTACATATTGCTTCCTGTTACCTCGTAACGCCAACACCCGATTCAAAATAAAAAATCAAGGAAATGCCACGAAGACAGTAATACACCAAGGTTCACAAAGAACTGATATTCCAAACTTTAAGCTTAGTGGGTCTTAGTGCCTTTGAGCCTTGTGGCAAGAAATTGACTTTTCGGAGAGGACTCAACTTTTATTTTAAAATTATTACAATATCTTTGCAGTAATTTTAATTTAATCTAAATTAACTTACCTTTCATGACATTACGTGAACTTAGCCAGGGAGAGAGCGGTTATATTACCAAGGTGAAGGGACGTGGAGCGTTTCGTAAGCGCATCATGGAGATGGGCTTTGTGGTTGGCAAGAAAGTTACCGTAATCAGAAAAGCACCTTTACGGGATCCAATAGAGTATAATATAATGGGATACAATGTATCTCTCCGAAGGCATGAAGCCCAACTAATTGAGGTTGTTACTAATAAGGAACTTGAAAACCTGAGCATAAAAGAATTCAATGGTGTAATTGATGAATACACCCTTAAAACCTCAAATATCCCAAAACGAAAGGAGATCAATATTGCTCTTATTGGAAATCCTAATTCCGGGAAAACCACCTTATTTAATTATGCATCAGGATCGCATGAACGGGTTGGAAACTATACGGGTGTGACTGTTGATGCAAAAAAAGCCCATTTCAACCATAATGGGTATTTATTTAATATTATTGACCTGCCGGGAACTTACTCTATCACTTGCTATACACCTGAAGAGTTATATGTTAGGGAGTATATCCTGGATAA
>CBDUSM010000160.1:0-4367 GCA_965369825.1 uncultured Bacteroidales bacterium | reverse complement strand
GTGGACCTGCTCTAAAAGTGGCATCAAAAAAAGGAGTTCCAACTCTTCTTCAGGAACAAAATTCCTATCCTGGAATAACAAACAAACTGCTTAGTAAAGCAGCAATTAAAATATGCGTGGCATATGAGGGTATGGAAAAATACTTCCCAAAGGAAAAGATCCTAATAACAGGAAATCCAGTACGAAAAGAAATTGTTGATCAAAAAGGGAAAAGGAAAGATGCTATTACCTACTTTCAGTTAAATCAAGAAAAAACAACACTTCTCGTTATCGGTGGAAGCCAGGGAGCACTTTCAATCAATGAAAGTATCAGGTCAAACATTGAACTAATTACCAGCAAGGATGTGCAAATTATCTGGCAAACAGGCGAGAAATACTATGATATCGCCAGAAACATTATCGAGCATCATAAAACACCACAGATAAAAGCCCATGCATTTATCCAGCGAATGGATTATGCCTATGCAGCAGCTGATTTTGTAGTGTCACGTGCTGGCGCTATTGCTATTTCCGAATTGTGTGCTGTTAAGAAGCCAACCATATTTGTCCCTTTACCAAGTGCTGCTGAAGACCATCAAACCAAAAATGCAATGGCGTTGGTTAAAGAAAATGCAGCATTAATGGTCAGGGATTCTGATGCTAAGGAGAGTATTGGGAATTTAATAATCAGCCTCATTGAAGACACAAAAAAAAGGTCACTCCTGGCAACAAATATTGCAAAGCTGGCGCACCATAATGCAGCGGATGTGATTGCAGATGAAATTCTGGCAATAGCAAAAAAACAAAGAACAGTTAAAGAAAAATAAGTACTCAAAAAAATGGATCTGTCAAACATAAAAAATATTTACTTTCTTGGTATTGGAGGGATTGGTATGAGCGCATTGGCTCGTTACTTTCATTACCATAAAGTAGCAGTTTATGGCTATGATAAGACTCAGACAGATTTGACCAGAAAACTTGAAGCAGAAGGAATGGATATTCACTACAATGACGATCCATCTCACATTCCGGAAAATATAGACCTGGTGGTATTTACTCCAGCTATCCCATCAGATAATGCTGAGTTTCAATACTTTAAAAAAAATAATATCCCAACAACTAAACGAGCAGAATTACTTGGGTTTCTATCTAAAGACTTTTTTACTATAGCGATTGCCGGATCTCACGGGAAAACAACCATTACATCCATCATTTCATATATTCTGAAAGCCAGCGGGAAAAAAATCATTGCTTTTATTGGAGGCATTAGTAAAAATTTTGAATCCAATTTCGTGATTTCGCCTGATGCAGAATTTTTGATTGTTGAAGCGGATGAATTCGACCGGTCATTTCTGAACCTACAGCCCGATGTAGCTGTAATAAGCTCCATTGACCCCGACCATTTAGATATTTATCACAAAAAAGAATATTTGCTTGATTCATTCACCCAATTCATTAATAATATCAAGCCAGCGGGCAGACTTATTATTAGAAATGATCTTTTACAGGTTAACAGACAGGATATTACAATTAAAACTTATGGCATAACCCACAATGTTGATTTTCAGGCTTTAGATCTTACCGTAAATAATGGTGTTCAACATTTCCATTTACATGCCGCAAACAGAATCAATGAAGATATAAAACTGCAGGTACTGGGCTCATTTAATGTCGAAAATGCATTGGCTGCAGCAGCTGTGTGCCTATCTGTAGGAATATCACCTGAGCAAATTTCAAAATCATTACTCACCTACAAAGGCGTAGAAAGAAGGTTTGATATTCGAATAAATTCACAGGAAATTGTCTTTATCGACGATTACGCACATCACCCTGAAGAATTGAAAGCAATCATCCAGGCTGTGAGAGAAGCCTATCCCGAAAAAAATATAACCGGCATCTTTCAGCCTCACCTTTATTCTAGAACGCGGGATTTTGCTGAAGATTTTGCTAAAAGTCTGGAGATGTTGGATGAAGTAATACTACTGCCAATCTATCCAGCAAGAGAAATGCCAATTGAGGGAATCAACTCTGACATGTTATTACATAAGATAGATAAGACGCAAAAAATGGTGTGCAAAAAACGTGATCTTATAAATGTGATAAATCAAAAAAAAATTGAAGTTCTTCTAACAATGGGTGCAGGAGATATAGACCGATTAGTAATACCAATAGAAAACCACTTAAAGGCAAAGATAATAAATCATGATCAGTTAAGTATTTGAGGCGGCAATGAAAAGAGTACTACATATCATTTTGATGATGCTCCTGGCGGCAATCGTAGCCATTGTGTTGGGATTTATTGAGAAAAAACAGGAGTCGGTTAGAATTTGTGAAATCAAAATTACAATAGATCATAATAATAGCGAATCATTTATTACAAATGATGATATCCTTTCGCTCATGAATAATAAGTACGACTCGGTAATAGGTAGGTTAATATCAGAAATAAGCCTGGAAGAGCTGAAACAGGCAATACAAAATATCCCATATTCAAAAAAAGTTGATGTTTATACTACAGTAAATGGGACTTTGCATGTTAGAATACAACAGAGGCAACCCAGAGTAAGGGTTATAAATAATAATGGAAAAGGCTGTTACATTGATGCAGATGGGTACTTAATGCCGTTACATCCACACAAAGCAGCCAGGGTTATCATCGCCAATGGTAATTTAACAGACCCTCTAAATGCTGTTACATCGTTAAAAACAGGTTTAAAACATAACGAATTGAAAAAGAGAGATCTGTCAGATATTGAGAAGGTTTATTTGTTGGTTAATTGCATAAACAATGACAAATTCTTAAAAGCCCAGATTGAGCAGATCTTCATTAACGGATCAAAAGAGATTGAATTGGTTCCAAAAGTGGGAAGCCATATTATTCATTTCGGGGAAATTAATGATATGGAAAAGAAACTCTGGAAATTAAAGATCTTTTACACAAAAATTCTGGAACAAGAGGGGTGGGAAAAATACAAAATTATCAACCTGAAATATGCTAATCAAATAGTTTGTTCTAAATAAAATAAAAATGGACACATCAGAAATTATTGTAGGTCTGGATATTGGCACAACAAAGATTGCTACTATTGTTGGCCGGGTGAATGAATATAATAAAATTGAAATATTAGGATCCGGCAAATCCGAATCGATCGGAGTTAAAAGAGGCGTTGTATCAAATATTGAACATACGGTTAACTCCATACAAAAAGCCATAAGAGAAGCTGAGATTAAATCAGGAGTAAATATTGAAACTGTCAGTGTAGGTATTGCCGGGCAACACATTAAGAGTTTGCAGCATCATGGGGGTTTGATCCGTAACAACAACGACGATGAGATAAACCAGGAAGACATCGACCGGTTAAATGAAAACATGTATAAACTTGCCATGAGTCCCGGAGAAGAAATAATTGAGGTAATCCCTCAGGAATATATGATAGATGGAGAACGGGACATTACAGAACCGGTAGGGATGTCGGGGATATCATTGGAAGCTAATTTTCATATCATCACCGGGCAAACCGCAGCTGCAAAAAATATTTATAAATGTGTTCGAAAGGCAAATTTAGAAGTAACGGAGTTGATTCTGGAGCCAATTGCATCGGCTGAATCGGTTCTTAGTGAAGAAGAAAAAGAAGCAGGTGTTGTGCTGGTGGATATAGGTGGTGGCACAACCGATATTGCCATCTTTCAGGATGGAATTATCAGGCACACTGCAGTCATCCCTTTTGGAGGTGACATTATTACAGATGATGTAAAAGAAGGATGCACTATTATAAAAAAACATGCAGAGGAGCTAAAAGTTAAGTTTGGTTCGGCTCTGGCAAGTGAGAATAAAGAACAGGAGATCGTTGCAATTCCTGGCCTGAGAGGCCGTCCTCCAAAAGAAATCTCCTTAAAAAACCTTGCAGGAATCATACAAGCTCGCATGGAAGAAATTATCGAACATATCCATTTTGAAATTAAAAATAGTGGGTGTGAAAATAAACTCATAGCTGGAATTGTGCTTACCGGGGGTGGTGCACAACTTCTTCACATTGCCCAACTCACAGAATTTATTACCGGAATGGACACCAGGATCGGGTATCCGAATGAGCACCTCGGGCAAGATGTTCCTGAAGAGATTGCAAGCCCGATGTATGCTACCGGAGTTGGGCTTGTAATGATAGGTCTCGAAAGATCCAAAAAAAGCCGGATGAAAGAAGAAAGGGCACTCCCCAGTGGGAAAAAGGGGGAAACAAAAAAGGAAGGATCCAGTTTCTTTGACAAAATTAAATCGTGGTTTGATGAAGAAGATGTTGACTAAAAACAATTGTGAATAATTAACCAAGAATTTGTGAATAAATAAATAGTAGGCTGTCAATAAATAATATATTAAAAACTAATTTTAA
>CBDUSM010000159.1:0-4386 GCA_965369825.1 uncultured Bacteroidales bacterium | reverse complement strand
TCCTTATTACAGAAGTGGTCGAAAGCAGATGTATAGCATCATCAGGCGCAAGCTCAGGTTCGTAAGCCATAGACCTGAGATAATGACGGATATAATCCCCATAACCGTCCGTCATCCAGATTTGATTTCTCGGATAACGATTTTTCCCGTCAATATCCACCATATATGTAGCCCAGTTAAGCTGGCGTATGGCATTATCTTTCCATGTATTATCGCCGGTCAGTTTTGAATACAATAGTTCAATCGAAGCCTGCCGTGAACTATGACTGTTGCCCGGCACTTCATAAGCGGTTTGTTCATTTACAACTATTACGCCATACTGTTCCCATTCCCGGTTACCAAGCCTGTCATATACCCAATCGAGAATTCCCCTCACCTGGCTCTGCCAGCCTGGAAAGAGATCCCTGTTTTCCATTATATATTGAGCGAAGGTAACTGCATTGATCTGAGTATCTGACCAGCCATGGACGTCTTCAAAGAAAGGTCCCCATTTATTAGTCTTCAGCGGGTATTCTTTCATCCAGTCAACAAAAACATCAAAAGCGCTCTTGTAATCAACCACGTTCCCCTCGTTCATTTTGATCAATTCAGTAAACAAGTACATTGTTCCTGTCCAGTTAGTAGTATAGGTAGAATACCCCTGATCCATTTTAGCCTTCCAATTATACAATTTACCGAACTCACCGGTACTGGTGTGCACCTTAAAAGGCAAAGGTGAGTTATCGTTATCTCCTTTTTTCACGTTAATTGCCAGCGTATTGGCAATACGAATTGCAGCATCAAGATAATTTTTTAACCCTGTAATTTTATAAAGGGTGATAAGCTCGATACCCAAAGAACCCGCCTTATCGGGCTGTGTGTAACCCTTGCCATAAATCATATCACCATCGTATATGCCCGAGTAAATAAAAGTATTGTACGGGTAAGGAATATCAGGCCACTTACAACCGGGTGGGGAGAGTGAATGGGTAAGGTAATAATCGGCCATGAATTTCATGTTCTCAATAATCCTTTGATTACCCGTGTAGGCGAAAAGTAACGCCCATGAAGATAAAGCCATTTGTATCTGATCCCCGCCGATACCACGTTGATCGTTAATATTCTCTTGCCAGATCTGGTGGTTCATATGATAGGGCACTCCGTTCATATCGAGTCGCATGGTATCCCAGAAATTCCATACGAGGTTGATGATATGATCGTAAGACTTTCCCTGATCTTCAGAATACCAGGGAATGATGTGCCCCTCTTTGTCAACCTTGATATCGTGGTAAATAAGTTGCTGTGCTGGTAATTCAGAGGAAAGCAGGAATAAAAAGATTGTCAGAAATCCTGTTATAAAAATTTTTTTCATTATTTTTATTTTTATTAAAATTCGTGCATTCGTGGCTTCATATATTTTCATAGTAAACTTATAATTTATAAACTTAATAAAAATGAAATTAAAAAACAGTATTTTAGTCTTAATGGCAATACCTGTATTGCAGTTTTGCCATCCTGCAGAACAATCTGAAAACAAGGCTGATAAGCCTAATATTGTATTCGTTTTTGCAGATGACCTGGGATATGGAGACCTGAGCTGCTTTGGCGCAACACAAATTAAAACCCCTAATCTGGATAAGATTGCTGCAAACGGAATTAAGTTTACATCCTTCTATTCCGTTTCTCCTGTATGCAGTCCTTCCCGGGCAGGACTTATGACAGGAAGGTACCCTGTCCGCATGGGTATTCACCATGTTTTTTTTCCTGAAAGCTGGACCGGTCTGCCTGTGGAAGAGATCACCATGGCTGAAAAGCTTAAGGAAGCCGGATATGCCACAGGAATTGTGGGAAAGTGGCATCTCGGACATCACAGACAGTTCCTTCCGTTGCAAAGAGGCTTTGATGAGTATTTCGGGATACCCTACAGCAATGATATGGAAGCGGCAGTTTATCTGAGAGGCAATGAGGTGGTAAACGATGATGTAGACCAGACGCAAATGGTAAAAACTTACACCACGGAAGCATTGGATTTTATTGAAAAACATAAAGATGAACCTTTCTTTTTGTATTTCCCTCACAATATGCCTCATGTCCCTGTTTACGCGAGTGAAAATTTTCTGGGAGTGTCAGAATATGGCCTGTATGGGGATGTTGTTGAAGAAATTGACTGGAGTACAGGCGAGATCATTAAAAAACTGCAGGAACTGGGGATTGAGGATAATACAATTGTTGTATTCAGCAGCGATAACGGACCCTGGCTGAGAATGTGTGAGATGGGAGGACTGGCTGGTATTCTACGCGAAGGGAAGGGTACTACTTTTGAAGGAGGTATGCGGGTGCCAACAGTTATGCAATGGAAAGGTAAAGTAAAAAAAGGACAGGTTATAGACGATATGGCTACCATGATGGATTGGTTCCCAACCTTTATGAGCATATTGGGTGAAAATATGCCGGTTGATCGTTCCATTGATGGAAAAGATATTTCACCTTTGATCTTCGGGACAGGCCCCCGGGAAGGAGAAGATTTCGCTTACTGGTCCTTAGGTAAATTGATGGCTTTCCGTTCGGGCAACTGGAAAATCAAATTACCCAGGGGGGAAATAAAAGGGCGGTACACCTACCCGGGCGAACCGGCACACGACACACTGCTCTTTAATCTAAAGGATGATCCCGGCGAAAATAATAACCTGATAGAAGAATATCCGGAAAAAGTGGATGAATTAATTTCGAAGATCAATGCTTACAAAGAAGCTCTGAGCCCATTACCACCGGCTCTGAAGCAGAAAATAGGTGCTGATATTACCTTTAATTCTTACTTAAAGGAAAAATATAGTACAAAGTGATCATTGTGTTTGCGCCAGCTAAGCTTACATTAGGTAAATAAAATGTAAGTGAATTTTCTAAATCTTATCAGAGGAATTATTATGTTAAAAGTAAGAAATAAGCTATTCGGTATGATCCTGATATTTGTTATCATGCCATTATCAGTAATTAGTCAGCAAACATCAGATTCCGGATATCCGCCAATAATACCAGGCACACAGACAGAGACTTACAAAACTGTTGGGGACATTGAATTAAAGGTCTGGATATTTTCACCTGCAGATAATAATGAAAACCACGATCTTCCAGCGATCGTTTTCTTTTTCGGTGGTGGCTGGAAAAGTGGTAATCCATCCCATTTTGTCAAACATTGTGAGTATTTGGCAAGTCGTGGTATGGTTGCAATAGCAGCCGACTATCGTGTACATAGTCGTCATGGTGTAAATGTGAATACCTGTGTTACTGATGCGAAATCTGTCATTCGATGGATTCGTAAAGAATCATCCCGTCTGGGAATTGATCCTGATCGCATTGTGGCAGGTGGTGGCTCAGCCGGAGGACATTTGGCAGCAGCAACAGCAACGTTGCCCGGACATGATGATCCGAATGATGACCTGTCAATCAGTGCCAGGCCAAATGCACTGGTATTGTTCAATCCTGCTGTAATTATTGGCCCTGTTTCCGGTCAGGATGAGTTAACAACGGAAGCGCTTTCGGAGGTGAGTAATCGATTAGGCGCTGAACCCGGTTCTTTGTCACCCTATCATCATATAAAGGCTGGTATTGGCCCGACTATTATCTTTCATGGTACTGCTGACACTACTGTTCCCTTTAAACATGCCGGGCTATTTTGCGAGAAGATGCATGAATATGGTAATCGCTGCGAACTAATTGGATATAAGGGTGCTGAACACGCATTTTTTAACTTTGGCCGTGACAAGAACGCTCCGTTTATCGATACTGTGAACAAGATGGATGCATTCCTGGTATCGCTTGGTTATCTTAAAGGTGTACCTGAATAAGACATACATAATGAATCCTATTCGTTCTTTTTTCATTTTAGTACTGGTTATTGGTTCGGCATCAGTTGGAGCACAGCCATTAATTATAACCGGAGAAAAATGAAATAAAAACAAAAAATTAGCAATATGTTTAAACAAAACAATTCTTATGGTTTCACAATTCAAAATGTGATATTATTTCTTTCAAAAATTTCCTTATTGACTGTTATCTTTTTAATAAGCTATAGTGGAAAAATCACCTCCGAAAAGAAATTAAAAGTAGCCACATGCCAATTTCCTGTGTCAGGAGACATTAAGAGTAATGCAAATTATATTGAAAAATTTATCAAAGAGGCTGCTTTAAATAAAGCTGATATTGTTCATTTTTCAGAAGCGGCTCTTAGTGGATATCCACCCAAAGATATACCATCATTTCAAAACTTTCTTTGGGATGACCTAAGAGCTGAAACATACAATATTATGTCATTAGCCAAAGAACACAATATTTGGGTTATTCTGGGCTCAGCTCATTACATTAGTGAAAATGAAAAACCCTTAAATTGTTTATATATAATTTCAAAAA
>CBDUSM010000158.1:0-4401 GCA_965369825.1 uncultured Bacteroidales bacterium | reverse complement strand
CCCCCATATACTTCCAGCTCCCGAGAATATCCATTATGGGTAAAATCAAAATTATAAAGGAAGAAGGACAACTTTCCATAAAAGAAGGAGAAACCTATTTTTGCAGATGTGGTGCATCATTAAAGAAGCCATATTGCGATGGGACGTACAGGGAGGTTGACTTTAAAGACAGTTGACGGTTGACAGTTGACGGTTGACAGTAAACTGTTAACAATTTGCTGGAGGCTGGTTATCGATTTAACAAACCATAAATATCATTCATTATCTTATTAGCTAAATCATCAGCCTTTGCTGGCGTGTCGCTTTCTGCATAAATTCGAATAATGGGCTCTGTGTTTGATTTTCTCAAATGGACCCACTCCGTATGAAACTCGATTCTGACCCCATCAATCCTGTTTTGTGGCTGATCTTTGTACTTCTCACTTATCTTTTGAAAAAGCTTATCTGTGTTGAGATCAGCATCTAAAACCATCTTCTTTTTAGAAATGCAATAGTTGGGATATTGACTTCTGAGCACAGAGCACTTTTGTCCGGATTTCGCCAGAAAAGTCAAAAACAAAGCGATACCAACAAGAGAATCCCTGCCATAATGCAATGCAGGGAAAATCACTCCTCCATTGCCTTCCCCTCCAATAATAGCATGATGTTCTTTCATCAGGGCTACCACATTTACTTCTCCAACAGCGGACGCATAATACAAACCACCTGCTTTTTCAGTAATTTCTTTCAGAGCAAGTGTAGATGAAAGATTGGAGACTGTGCTACCTGCTTCGCTTTGCAATACATAATCCGCTACAGCGACAAGTGTATATTCTTCGCCAAACATCTTTCCATCCTCAAGGATGATGGCAAGTCTATCAACATCCGGATCCACAGCAAAACCTACATCAGCCTTTGTTTCAACGACCAATTTTGAGAGCCCCTCAAGATTTTCAGGAAGTGGCTCCGGGTTATGTTGAAATTTACCAGTTGGCTCACCATTAATTAACGTTACCTTTTCAACGCCCAGCTGATCCAGCAATAGTGGAATAGCAATACTTCCGACCGAGTTGATGCCATCTATCGCAACAGTCATTTTTGCCTCACTGATAGCTTTAACATCTACCATAGAAAGACTCAATATCTTTTCAATATGCTTTTGAACATAAGAATCATCCAGCCTGTATGATCCTAATTGTGATTCATGGACATAATTTTGTCCCTGTGACTCAGCGAGATCAAGTACCTTATTCCCCTCTGAGGCTGAAAGGAACTCCCCTTCTTCATTCAATAATTTAAGTGCATTCCATTGCCCGGGATTATGGCTTGCAGTAATAATGATCCCACCCTGTGCTGCCTCTTCAGTAACAGCAATTTCAACTGTTGGCGTTGGGACCATTTCAAGGTCAACCACATCAATTCCCATTCCTACCAATGTGCCGGCTACAAGGTCTCTGATCATTCTTCCGGACGGACGGGAATCACGGCCGACAACTATCTTAACATTGGTTTGATCAACATGCCTTTCTTTAATAAACTGACCGAATGCGGCGGTATATTTAACTACATCTGCAGGTGTTAAGTTTTCACCTTGAAGGCCACCTATTGTACCTCTAATACCTGATATAGACTTGATTAAAGCCATAGGGAATACTGGTTAATGATTGGTAAAAGTAATTCATTATTCCGGTTTTTCAAATTATTCTTTTTTATACCTTTGTGCCGGAAAAATGACTGGCAATAAGGATAAATAGATTGTATGGAAGAAGAATTCGGCCAATTTGGTGATTTAGATATTCAGGAACTCGTTGACAAGTTTGAAAAGATGGTCAGCGAAAATGAAAATTATTTTTTTGACGTTGATGATTTTGAAGCAATCATAGAGTATTTCTTCGAAAAAAATGACAAAAAAAATATCGGGATTGTCATTGACATAGCAATCGGACAGCACCCAAATGTTCACCTGTTTCAATTGAAGAGAGCGCAGTATTTTGTGGCTGCGAATAAGACAAAGAAGGCATTGAACTTGTTATCCGAGTTAGAATCTATAGACCCTGCAAATAGTGAAATATATATTACCAGGGGTAGTATTTTTAGTCAACTCAGGGAATTTAAAAAATCTATCGATTCATACGCAAAGGCCTTACATTATGGTGTAGAAGATCCTGAAGAAATATTCACAAACATTGCTTTCGAGTATGTGAATCTTGGTGATTACGAAAATGCTATATCATACTTAAAGAAGGTAATTGACATTTCACCTGCTAATGTGGCTATTTTATACGAAATCTCATTTTGTTTCGAAATGAACAACAGGTCAAAAGATAGCCTCGACTATTTCACAAAATACATTGATCATCACCCCTATTCAAAAACAGCCTGGTTTAATATTGGCATTGCATACAATAATCTCGATTTATATGAGAAAGCTATTGAAGCCTATGATTTTGCCATTGCCATTGATGAAACTTTTTCTTCAGCCTATTTTAACAAAGCCAATGCTTATGCTAACTTAATGCTATACCAGAAAGCCATTGATACATACAGGGAAACATTCTTATATGAAGATCATGATGCCATGACCCATTATTATATCGGAGAGTGTTATGAAAAACTGAATGATTATCCATTAGCGATCGATAGTTTCAAAAAAGCCCTTAAGATAGATGATGACCTGACAGATGCCTGGTTTGCTATCGGGCTTTCCTACGACGAAATGGATGAGAGTCAAAAAGCCCTTCCTTATTTCAAAAAAGCTATTAAACTTGAGCCATCCAATGCTGATTATTGGTATCTGTTTGGGGATTCTTATTATGCGTTAGATCAACTGGAAGAAGCCATGAATGCCTACCGGAAAGTAAGCGAATTAAATCCTCACAACCCAGACATATGGCTCGATTATTCTAATACACTGTCTGAGTTAAATGAGGTTGACAAGGCAATTGAGGCTATTGAAAAAGGAATTAATTTTCAACCTGCAAATTCTGATTTTCATTACCGGTTAATGGCTTTAAAATATAAAAATGGATTAACCAAAGAAGCATATGAGATTTTCACAGATGCTTTAAAGATGGATTACAGCAGGCATCATCGATTATTCAAATATCTGCCATCACTTGAAAATGATCCGGCTATCATCGAATTATTAGAAATCTATAAGAACGGCATATTAAAAAAGTAGGAAAAGAGAAAATTTGTGATTTTAAAAATGATTTCCATTGATGAAACAATATTTTACTTTAGTATTAAAAGGCCTGGCCCTTGGTACAGCAAATGTCATTCCTGGTGTTTCCGGAGGAACAATCGCATTGATTACCGGCATTTTTGAAAGGCTGATCGATGCAGTTAAATCATTTGATATTACGGCAATAAAACTTCTGTTAAGAGGAAAAGTACAATCTTTTATCAAATATACCGATTTAAAATTTCTTTTGTCAGTATTTGCAGGTGTTGTGATTGCTATTATAACCATTGCCCGGCTGTTTGATTATTTCTTTGAACATTATCCTGTATATATCTGGGCCTATTTTTTCGGTTTGATCCTGGCTTCTGTGTTTTTTGTCGGTAAAACCATAACCCGGTGGTCATGGTCTGTTATAGTGTTCCTGCTTTTGGGTATTGGTGTAGCATTGATAATGACTTATCTAAATCCCGCAACAGAAAACAGTAATTTTTTCTACCTTATGATTTGTGGGGTTGTTGCTGTATGCAGTATGATCCTTCCCGGACTTTCCGGATCATTTGTTCTGATTTTAATGGGGAACTATCAACTTGTTATGATTGATGCAGTTAATAATGCCCGCCTTGATATATTATTACCGGTTGTTTTGGGAGCAGTTCTTGGTTTAATAGGGTTCTCTCACTTCTTATCATGGGTATTCAAAAAATACAGGAATCAGACTATCGCTTTGCTTACCGGTTTCATTTTTGGTTCACTCGGTATTTTATGGCCATGGAAAAGCGAAACTTATATAAAAGACGACCTTGGCAATATAATTTATAAACATGGTGAGCCGGTTATTTCCGGCTATCAGCGTTATTTTCCTGAATTAATCAGTACCGAAGTTTTGATTGCCCTGTTGCTCATGATTATTGGGGTGATTAGTATATGGGTAATGGAACAAACGGCAAAAGTTAAAGGCGAATAGTAAATTTTATTTTACCATTATGAGATTATTCGGGCTTATCGGATACCCTCTCGGTCACTCTTTCTCACAAAATTATTTTGAAGATAAATTCAGGAAGGAAAAGATCACGGATTGCTATTACCACACATTTTCCATCAAAAAACTTGATCAACTCCCCGGGTTAATAAATAGGAACCCTGAA
Organism: uncultured Bacteroidales bacterium; assembly: GCA_965369825.1. Classification (GTDB taxonomy): domain Bacteria; phylum Bacteroidota; class Bacteroidia; order Bacteroidales; family JAGONC01; genus JAGLWB01. The sequence continues at coordinate 93 of CBDUSM010000158.1, read as the reverse complement.
CTGTTAGGGTTAAATGTTACAATTCCTTATAAAGAAGAAGTCGTAAGATACCTTGATTATACTGACCCCGAAGCAAAGATCATTGGTGCTGTG
>CBDUSM010000157.1:0-4404 GCA_965369825.1 uncultured Bacteroidales bacterium | reverse complement strand
CCGATTTTTTAGATGGTGGATTCGAATATCCGATTAATAAAGACGGTAAAGAAATGCCAAATAAAAGTCAGTAATTAATTTCTATATTTGCCAATATAGATATTACAGCACAAATGGCTTTGATACATTCTAACAGATTAAACACTTAAACCAACAACCATGAAAAACAGAAACCTGCTCTCCATCTTCACTGTGCTTATATTGTCAATCATTTTTATTCTCCCCTCCGGATGTAAAAAAGATGACGATCCGGATGAGCCGGATAAATTTTTAACCCTGGGTGTGGTACTGCCCCTGGACCAGGAAAAGGGGGAGCTGCGTAAGAATGCCCTTCTCACAGCCATTGACGAGATCAATGAATCAGGTGGTGTAGGAGGTGGTTACCGCCTCGACCTGATCATCAACAGCTCGGAAGGAGCTGACAGAAAAGTCGCTGCTGCAGTGGCAGCCGAGGAAATCATCGCTGAAAGTCAGTACCTGGTTGGATTTATTACCAGCTTTTCATCATCTACAACAGGAATTTTAGAAGAAGTGGCTATTCCTGATCATTTTCCTACACTTTCAGGGTCGGCTACAGCATCCAGCCTGACCGGCGTTTCAAATTATTTCCAGCGCTTATGCCCCCCTGATCCTTTTGAAGCCAATGTACTTGCTACGCAGGCCGAAGAATATGGGATCAATAATGTGGCAATAGCTGTCGAGGAAGGGGATGCCTACTCGACTGAACTCGCAACTGCTTTTCAGGATGCTTTTGGAGCCGGAGCTACCACGTTGGTTAATTTCAGCGCAGGCGACCCGGATTATGCCAACAAACTCAACCAGCTTTTAGCCGGCGACCCGGAAGGGATCTTCATATCCATGCTGAATCCAACAGTATACAACGAATTCTTCACTGAACTGGGCTCTGTGAATGCAACAGATGGTTTAGTCAACACTACTTTCATTCTCTGTGACGGGCTCTATTCCACTGACCTTTTCCAGGCGCCAATCGACTATATCCTGGGTGAAGTAAACGGTCATCCAAAAAATTTCGGAGCTTTCCCCTCTGCCGATACAACCAGTGGAGCCTATATCTATTTTAAAACAAAACTCTTCCAGCAATACAATCAGCAGGTAGCTTCATACAATGCACAGTTCTATGATATCGGGTTCATTTTCGCCATGGCCATCGAAAAAACCTTTCTCGAAATGGGCACGGATAACATGCAGGCGCTCAAGGAAAAGGTAAATGATTATATCCGGCCTGTCTCCCATGGAAGTACAGGTGATCCAATGGTTTCTCCTTCCCAGGGGTGGAAATCGGTTAAATATGCCTGTCAGCATGGGGGTGTTGATTATACAGGTGCCAGCGGCAACTGTAACATCGATAATGAAGGGAATGCGGTTACCCCGTATTCGATTTTTCAGGTGATAAAACCCGGTGGAAGTTTAACTTTTGAGATTATTAAGATAATTCCCTGACCCCAACTTCTTAAAACCTGAATTATGCACAAATTGTTAATTAAAAAAGCTTATAATTATGAATGAACATAAACAAAAAACCATTATACATGTGGGAATGTGGCTTGCTGCAATTGTCGGAAGTATTTACGGCTTAATACTTACAATTGTGGGGTATTTATTGGACTGGGGCCCTGGCAGTGGTATGGAAGGGGCTTTCTGGGAAGTATTGTTAGTGGGTATTCTCTCTTTTGTGATCGCTGCTTATGTGGGCCAACTTATTGTAAAAAAACTTGCCCAAAAAATGTTTGCAAAACAATCGTCAATTCTCAAAAACACGTTAATATCATTTGTAGTTGCTTTTGTAGGATGTATTATAGCTTTTATTGTTGGATGGGAAATCGGACTTCTACTAGGAAAACTAACAGGAACAATAGAAGGTTTAGATTGGATTGCGGTACTGGTTTACACCCCATTGATGTCTTTTATTTGGGGTATCCCTGTTAGTTTGGTCGCTGCTATTTTGTATGGTGTATTTGTGTTTTTCTATTTGAAGGCTGAAAAGAAATAGATCAATATTGTATTGTAAGCCTATATTGAACTGCCTGTAACCAGGTAGCAAGTTCAATTATAACAGCATTTCTGGCAAATTGTCTCATTCTTAAATTTTCAAATAATCAATCCGGAAACAAAAAAAAGGCCCACAATCATTGCAAGCCCTCAATTATCATAGAGCGGAAAACGGGATTCGAACCCGCGACCCTCAGCTTGGGAAGCTGATGCTCTACCAACTGAGCTATTCCCGCATCATCAGCAAACAGCTATCAGTAATAAATTTCCACATTCTATCAAAGTTACTTTTAACTGTTTTGACGCAAAAATACATTTTTAAATTTTCTTTTAGACTTTTTTTTCGTTAAAAAGGGATGGCATCCTTAAGCAGAGGATGTCATCCCTTTTTGATCAATCTATAATAAAATTAAACCTGATATCTGATATCTGATACCAGATATCAGGTATCTAATATCAAAAAAGGAATTCCAACTAATTCGAAATTCCTTTTTTGTACCCGGGGCGGGACTTGAACCCGCACGGCCGCGAGGCCAAGGGATTTTAAGTCCCTCGTGTCTACCAATTCCACCACCCGGGCGAAGTGGGTGTGAGTGTGGGTGTGCGTGTGCGTGTGAAAAAAAATTCGATACCCTACCTGAATATCGAATCTCTATTCCCTTTCTTTCATTTTCAAAAAACTTGAGCGAAAAACGGGACTCGAACCCGCGACCCCGACCTTGGCAAGGTCGTGCTCTACCAACTGAGCTATTTTCGCGTTTTGCGTTGGGAGTGCAAATATAATACTTTTTTTACAATCACAAATAAATGTTTCTGAAAAATTGAGCGCCCTCAGTTGGAAGCTGCAAGCTGCAAGCTACAAGCTGCAAGCTACAAGCTACAAGCTGCAAGCTGCAAGCTGCAAGCCTCAAGTAGATTTTTGATTTAGTGATATTTCAGGTGATTGAGAAATGAGCTAATCATTTTTTGTTCTTCAATTATTTTTTCCTGTAATTTTTCGATTTCAGAACTTTTTTCTAATATTTTAATATTTTTAACAGAGATTAATACTGTTTCCAATTCGAAAGTTGAGCCAAGGGCGTATTCAAGAAATCGTTTATAATCTTTGTCGCTACTACGACTGCTGCCCTCTGCAATATTTGAAGGTATAGAAACAGCAGCTCGTGTGAGCTGACTTATCAATCCATATTTCTCTTCCTTTGGTAATTTTTTTGAGAGGTTGTATGTTTTCAATACAATTTTCATTCCTGTTTGCCAAATTCTTAATTTTTTAAAATCTTTCATTATTTTTTTTTAATCGCGTTTTATTTCTTAATCATAGAAATGTACAAAACGTGACCCTAAGAAAGATAGTTTTTTAAAAATAATTATTAATTAAGCTAGCAGATAGAGGCTTGCAGCTTGCAGCTAGAGGCTTGAGGCTTAAGGCTTACAGCTTGTAGCTTGCCGCCTGGGGCTTGCAGCAAGCACCTACCTCTCCCCCGTCAACAACCGCTTAATCTCATTCAACTTCATCAACGCCTCCACAGGTGTCAACGTGTTAATGTTCGTATTCAAAATATCCTCCTTGATCTGCTCCAGCAACGGATCATCCAACTGTATAAAACTCAATTGGTAACCTTCCAATGAATCTTTTAAGGACTTCTTCCCTCCCCGCTGAACTGCCGACCTGCCGACCTGCCGACCCGATGACCCAACTGCCGACTTCTTCCCAATCTCCTCGCTGCTGTGCGACTGTTCCAATATCTTTAAAAGGGCGTTCGCCTTCTCCAGAACCAGGCCGGGCATCCCTGCCATCCGGGCCACATGAATACCAAAACTGTGCTCACTGCCTCCGGGTTGTATCTTCCGTAGAAAAATGATCTGGTTATTTATCTCCCTGATAGAAATATGATAGTTCTTGATCCGCTTGAGTGTGGCAGCCATTTCGTTAAGCTCGTGGTAATGCGTCGCAAATAAGATCTTGGCTTTGAATAAGGGATGCTCATGAAGAAATTCAGCAATAGCCCAGGCAATAGAGATGCCATCATAGGTACTGGTGCCACGGCCGATCTCATCAAGCAAAATGAGACTGCGGTTTGAAATATTGTTCAGGATGCTGGCCGTTTCATTCATCTCAACCATAAATGTCGATTCGCCGGAAGAAATGTTATCTGAGGCCCCCACCCTGGTAAAAACCTTATCTATTAACCCGATCTTCGCCTCATCAGCAGGAACAAACGACCCCATTTGGGCCAAAATTACAATCAAAGCCGTTTGGCGAAGCAATGCCGATTTGCCTGACATATTCGGTCCTGTGAGGATGATGATCTGCTGCGTCTCCGTGTCAAGATAAACATCATTTGGAATATAACTCTCGCCCAATGGAAGCTGGTGCTCGATAACCGGATGGCG
>CBDUSM010000156.1:0-4439 GCA_965369825.1 uncultured Bacteroidales bacterium | reverse complement strand
TTCCATTCCCAGGCCATATATCAACGATAACCTTAATGCCGATATTCTTGTAGTCGGTGGTGGTATCACAGGGATTACGGCAGCCATTGAAAGTGCAAAAGCAGGCTATAAGGTCATACTGGTGGAAAAAGAAAAAAAATTGGGTGGCTGGGCTGGTAAGCTATTCAAACAAGTTCCACTTTCCATACCTTATGACCGGTTGGAAGATCCTATTATTTACCAAAAAATGAAAGAGATGGAAGAGATTGATTCCATCACCATTTTTACTTCGATAACAATAAATTCTATTTCAGGGGAACCGGGTTTATTTAACGTTGATTTTTTAGCAAATGAAACCCCTCAAACGCTTACCGTAGGGGCAATTATTAGTGCAACAGGATGGAAGCCTTATGATGCTACTAAACTTACTGAGCTGGGATACACCAGCTTAGAAGACGTAATCACAAGTGTTGATCTTGAGGCACTTGCAAAAACAGGAAAGATCACAAGGCCATCTGACAATAGAGATGTAAAAAGTGTGCTTTTTATTCAGTGCGCCGGGTCAAGGGATGAAAAGCATCTCCCCTATTGTTCTAATTTCTGCTGTATGACATCCCTTAAGCAAGCCCGGTATATCAGATCGCTCAATAAAGAAGCAAATGTCTACATCATTTACCAGGATATTCGCACATCCGGGCAGTACGAGCAATTTTATCAGCAGGTCCAACAAGATGAACGTATTTTTCTGACAAAAGGAACAATTAACGGTATTCATCAACACAATGGGCAAATCCTGGTCAATGTTCAAGATACATTATTGGGAGAAAGAATATCTATCGGTACTGATATGGTTGTTTTAGCAACCGGCATGACACCAAATAACAGTGATGAGTTAAATTTATCGTACCGGCAAGGTAAGGGCTTACCGATGCTAAAATATGATTTTCCGGATTCACATTTCATCTGTTTCCCATATGAAACAAGACGAACAGGCATTTATGCCGCCGGTGCATCAAGAGCTCCAATGGATATAGCTGCGAGTATGGAGGATGCTACAGGAGCTGCTCTAAAAGCCATTCAATGTGTTGAAAGTACCAAAAGAGGTGAATCAGTACATCCAAGGTCCGGTGATCAGTCTTATCCTCACCTGTACTTAGACAGGTGTACTGATTGCAAACGCTGCACTGAAGAGTGTCCTTTCGGAGCTTATGATGAAACCGAGAAAGGCACACCTTTGAGCAATCCAAGCCGCTGCCGCAGGTGTGGGATCTGTTTGGGAGCATGCCCGGAGAGGATCATTAACTTTGAAGATTTTTCAATCGATTCCATTTCCTCCATGATAAAAGCTGTACACATCCCGGATGAATTTGAGGAGAAGCCTCGAATTCTGGTCTTTGTATGTGAAAATGATGCGTATCCTGCTTTTGATATTGCAGGCCAGAAAAGATTAGAATACAGCCCTTTTGTTCGCATCATCCCGGTCCGGTGCATTGGCTCAATTAACAAAGCATGGATAACCGATGCCTTATCCCGGGGCTTTGATGGAATCCTTCAAATTGGTTGCAAACCCGGTGATGATTATCAGTGTCATTTTATTCAGGGCAGCGAACTAACAAAAACAAGAGCAGAAAATTACCAGGAAGCTCTCGAAACCATGATGCTGGAACCGGAACGGATTCAAACAGAATTTATAGAGATTGATGATTATGATAAAATACCGGAAATCATTAACAACTATGTTGAACTAATAGATGAAATTGGTCCAAACCCATTTAAAGATCTGTAATGATTACGGTTATAAATTTATGATCCCACAAAATTACATAGAGCCAGATATTGATTTCATTCGAGCAGTCGGGCAACAGAGCGGTGCTTCATTTAAGGAGTGTATGCAATGCGGTGCATGTACGGTTGTTTGCAATTTATCATCTCAAAAAAACCCATTTCCCAGGAAAGAGATGATCTGGGCAGCCTGGGGATTGAAAGAGAAGCTTATTGGTAACCCCAACCTCTGGCTTTGCCATCAGTGTGGTGATTGTTCATCCTATTGTCCGAGAGGTGTGGATCCGGCGAATGTACTTTCCTCTTTACGGAAAATTAATTATGAATATTATGCAAATCCCAGCTTTCTTGCCAGGGCATTAAACAATGTAAAATTTCTTCCAATTGTCATCTTATTTCCGACAATCATCATTTTACTTATTTTATTATTAGCAGGCACAATGCAAATACCTGAAGGGGATGTTAATTATTCTTTGTTTTTCCCTCATCTTCACCTCAACATTTCTTTTAGCCTATTGGTGCTACTGGTGGCCTTCGGGATGGTTTTAAGCATTAAAAAATTCTGGTCTGATATAATGAATAATATGCCAGGAGTGCGCTCTTATAGCCTGGTAAAAAGTTTCTTTTTTGTTTTAGAAACTATTCTTACACATAAACAATTCAGCAAATGCGACACTCACAAATACCATTACTGGGCACACATGGCTGTTTTCTGGGGGTTCATCCTTTTAATTCTTGTCACACTGGTAGCCATTGCCAATGTACTATTTTTTGAATATCCGATGTCGATCATGCACCCTGCCAAGCTAACCGGTAATATAGCTGGCGTTTTATTGGTTGTGGGAATATCAATCATGGCATATCAACGACTAATCAATAAAAAAGAAACAGGAAAAAGCACTTATTTTGACTGGATATTTCTAATTTTTCTTTTGCTTTTGACAATTTCAGGCATTATAACACAACTGGCCCGCTTTGGGAATTGGTCATCGGCCTATCATATTTATTTTTTCCATCTTGTTTGTGTTTGGATGGTTGTTATTTATGCTCCATATACCAAATTTGGGCATATAACTTACAGAGTAGCGGCTATGACTTATGCTAAGTCGATTGGGAGATTGTAAAGTACAGTCAGGTGTTGGTCGTCAGGTGAAACACCTGACAACACGACGACACAAAATCTGCCTTCTGATATTCGGTGTGGTGGTCAGGTGTTACACCTGACCATATGAAATTATTTTCTTCCAGGATATACTTTTAATGCTTCATCAAGGCATTTCATTGCGCCTTTCAGGTCTTCTACATTTAAAACATAGCTGATCCTTACTTCGTCCATCCCTTTTCCTTTAGTGGCATAAAACCCGGTAGCAGGGGCAAGCATTACTGTTTCATTGTTGTAATTGAAGTCTTCTAAAAGCCATTGGCAGAATTTATCAGAATCGTCAATCGGAAGTTTTGCAACAACATAAAACGCACCCTTGGGGTTAGGGCAAAATGCACCTTCCATTTTATTAATATATTCAACCACAACATTTCGCCTTGCATCATATTCTTTCAATACTTCATCGAAATAAACATCCGGAACATCAATGGCTGCTTCGGCAGCCACCTGGCCAAACGTTGGTGGGCTGAGACGCGCCTGGGCAAACTTTAATGCTGTTTTCATGACTTCTTTATTTTTAGAGATCATGGCTCCGATCCGGACACCGCAAGCGCTATAGCGTTTTGATACAGAGTCTATCAATACAACATGCTGATCCAGACCATCAAGGTGCATCACCGAGTGATGCTTAAGGCCGTCATAACAAAACTCACGATATACTTCATCAGCAAAAAGAAAAAGATCATATTTTAAAACGATTTCTTTTAGTATTTCCAGTTCCTCTTTTGAATACAAGTAACCTGTAGGATTATTTGGGTTACAGATCATGATGGCTTTGGTGCGTGGTGTGATTGCTTTTTCAAAATCTTCGATGGGTGGAAGGGCAAAGCCTGTTTCAATAGATGATGGAATGGGTATAACCGTAACACCGGCGTTTATTGCAAAGCCGTTATAATTCGCGTAGAACGGTTCAGGAATAATTATCTCATCACCATTATCCATACACGAACCAAGGGCAAACAGGATAGCTTCAGAAGCTCCTGCACCGATAATAATATCATTAGCAGTAATATGAATATCTTGCTTAGCATAATATTTAGTCAATTTTTCCCGGTACGAAAGTATACCAGCCGAATGACTATAGGCAACAACCTTTGGGTCAAAATTACGCACAGCCTGCATGGCAATGGCCGGGGTTGGAATGTCGGGTTGCCCGATGTTAAGATGGTAAACCTTAACACCTCTCTCTTTTGCCTTATCTGCATAAGGGACTAATTTCCGTATAGGGGATTCGGGCATCCGTTTTCCTTTTTCTGAAATTTTTGGCATGGTGATTTTATTTAGCAATAGGGCTTCCACTTGCATCAATATTTTTTTCAGGCAGGGTTGCTTTTGGAGCCTGGACAACTTCGCCCGCTATCCGCAATGAAACCGGTGAATTCTTGGCATTACACTGGACAGTGACCGATTTATTGATCTTTCCAAGCCTGCTTGTTTTATATTTTACTTTAATCACTTCTGTTTTACCTGGAAGAATGGGTTGCCGGGGCCATTTAGGTACTGTGCAACCACATGA
>CBDUSM010000155.1:0-4440 GCA_965369825.1 uncultured Bacteroidales bacterium | reverse complement strand
GAAACTGCTCATCTCTGAAAGTGGCCGTATCAGCCAGGATGTTTTTAAAAATATTCCCCAATACCTGAATGATAATAGCATAATTTTTTTTAATGATACTAAGGTTATCCGGGCAAGGCTGATTTTTAAAAAAAGTACGGGAGCTAAAATTGAGGTTTTTTGCCTGGAGCCTGTTCACCCGACAAGAGAGATGGAAACAGCCTTTCAGCAAAAATCAGGTGTTACATGGAAATGCCTTGTTGGGAATTCAAAAAAATGGAAGTCTGGTGTTTTGACAACATTTTTTGAATGCTCAGGGGAAAATTGCATGTTAAGCGCTGAAAGATTGTCATGTGAGGGCGGTTACTCATTGATCAAATTATCATGGACGCCTGCCTTGAATTCATTGTCGGAAGTATTAGCCGCATATGGCAGAATCCCATTACCGCCTTATATTAACCGCGAAGCAGTAGATACTGATAATGTGAGATACCAAACAGTTTATGCACAACAGGATGGATCTGTTGCTGCCCCAACAGCAGGGCTACATTTTACCCCGGACGTTTTAGAAAACCTGAGAAAAAGAAATATTAAATCATTTTTCCTGACACTCCATGTTGGAGCAGGCACTTTTACACCTGTAAGCACCCCTACGGTTGATCAACATATCATGCATGTCGAACATGTTTCAATAACAAGAAATGTGATAGAAGAACTTTCAAAAGATTCATCCCGAATTAAAATTGCCGTTGGCACTACAACTGTTCGTACACTTGAAAGCCTTTACTGGTACGGGGTGAAACTTATGATAGATCCTCACACAACAGGTGAAATGAAAATTGATCAATGGGATCCGTATAAATCAACGTTTGATAAGAATATAAGCGTTAAAAATTCAATGCATGCAGTTTTGTGTTATATGGACAAACATCACCTGGACGAGATTCATGGTAGCACAAGGTTGATGATCGTTCCAGGATATAAGTATAGGATACCCGAAATAATAATAACCAATTTTCATCAACCTAGAAGTACGCTATTACTTCTTGTGTCTGCATTTATTGGCGAGAATTGGAAAAAAGTCTATAAATATGCTCTTGAAAAGAATTTTAGGTTTCTGAGTTACGGAGATAGTTGTTTGTTTTTTAAAAACGAGGATTAATAATTTATGATAATCATCCTTACAGGATCGTCTGGCGATGGTAAAACTACCTTTATTAAGCAGTTAATCGGTTTTTTGAAAACTGAAGATGTCTCAGTTAGTGGAATTTTTGCTTCAGGCGTGTGGAAAGATGGAGTGCGTGATAGCTTTTATGTTGTGGATATTGAAACTGGACAGAATTTGTTGCTTTGTGACCATATAAATACACCCGGCAGCCTGAAGTTTCGCCATTTTTTTTTTAAGCCCGGTGGAATTGAATTTGGATTAAATTCGATTAGAAATGGGTTAAAGTCAGGTAAGGAAGTCCTGATTATTGATGAAATAGGAGGATTTGAGCTTGAAGGAAGCGGGTGGTATCCGGTATTGACTGAAGTTATCCGCCGTCAGAACTTGATTCGGATACTCGTTGTGAGAAGAACACTGGTAAATGCTGTTATCAAAGAATGGAACATTGATAAGCTGCAAATCATTGATGTTAACGATACTCTTCCCATATTGCTTGGCAAAACGATCAAAAAGTTTTTTTAACACTCTCTTATATTGATGACAGAAAAGAAAGAAATATCATTGCCATTGGAAACGGTTTGGTTAAAGGCTGCTGTGGTTGGTGGATTATGGGCTTCAGTAGAAATCATTGTTGGAAGCTTTCTGCATAACCTGCGAATACCGCTCTCAGGCTCAATTCTTGCTTTTTTTGGAGTTGTCCTCCTGATAGCATTTTACAAAAATTGGCCTGATAAAGGGCTCATCTGGAGAGCAGGGCTTATCTGTGCTTTAATGAAATCTATCTCCCCAAGTGCTGTTATTCTTGGCCCTATGATTGGAATAATGCTTGAAGCCATGTTGCTTCAATTATCAATTACACTGTTTGGCGGAAATATAATCGGCCTGATTATTGGCGGATCATTAAGCCTTTTTAGCGCCCTGATCCATAAACTTGTCAGCTTATTAATACTGTATAGCTTTGATATTTTTAAAATATACCTGAATATTTTTTATTTTGCCTCACAGCAATTGAATCTTAGCAATGCCGATCCGTGGGTTGCCTTATCGTTGTTAATTCTGGTTTATCTTATCATCGGTTTTTTTGCAGTTATTCTCGGTAATTATATTGGTAGAAAATCTGTTATGATGAAAGTATCAAACTAAAATAAATTCAGCTTTGATCCTAAAGGAGAGAATCCCCTGGAAATCAAATCAAACAGAAACTACTCCCTTTTATATCTGTTCATCCATTTGATTAGTGTTCCGCTTGTTCTATTGATGCTAAATATATTAGAGGTGTACTATGCAATAATCTTCCTAACAGTTTATGTAATATTTTGTATTGTTCATTACTATGCCAATCTTAAAAGGCTCAGGAGGCCGGTTTTTTGGATGCAACTCTTGTTTATAACCATGTTGGCAACATTGTTTTGGAATAATTTTGATTTTAGTGAGCAAAGTACACATTGGCAGGGATTACTTATTGGCGTGAAAATGAATTTGCGTGCTCTTCTTGTTGTAATTGGATTCACTGCTATTAGTGTGGAACTTCGAAGCCCCAAAATTAAAAATTACCTTTTCAAAAAAGGATTTAAAAAAATATATCTCTCCCTTTCTCTCGCTTTTAATGCTTTGCCTTTAATGATGAATAGCATGGCGAAGCCCCGGGTGTTCATTACCAGCCCTTTAAAGTCGATCTCAATAGCTATCTCTCAGGCTGATGGCTGGTTAATGATTTTCCAAAAGAATTTGGATGGAATGGAATGAAATTTACAGGTCTTTCCCTGGGGTTCATACCCGTGATTTTAACCTGATTCAGAAATTTTTTCCAACAGCGGTTTATTCATAATCGCGATCTGCTTCCCATCAATTCCAATGATCTTGTCTTTTCTGAATTCTGATAGGATCCGAATAACATTCTCGGTAGTCATTTCTATTAATTCTGCAATCTCACGCCTGGAAATGGGTAATTCAAAAGTGTCTTTGTAATAAATATGATCCGAGAAATTCAGCAATATATAAGAAATTCTGCCACGTAAATGCCTTCTTTTGATCTCAAAAGTTGATTTAATAATTTCGTCATACGTTTTGCCGACTTTCTCAATAATACTGACCCCGAAACTGGCATTGTTCAAAACCAATTCCCTGATCGTATCAGCATCAAACGAACAAATAATCGAATCTTCAATTGCCGCAATTGAATATTGATAAGTTGAATTTGAAAATACAGTCAGAAGGCTTACATAGTCAAGTGGCTTGGCTATACTAATAATTTGATCGCGGTTATTGAGGCTTTTTTTGTAGAGTTTGACAAGTCCAAATTTCAAATACATTATTTCCTTGATCTCGGCACCCTCACAATAAATTATTTCGCCTTTACGGTAAGAGATTGTTTTTTTAAACTGGTCGATATATTTCAGTTCTGGCTTGCTCAATTCCTGAAATAACATCGACTTCAGCTTGCAATCAGTACAACTTGTTTTATTTTCAATCCGTTTCATGGAAGTGTAAAGGTAATAAAATCTACAATTATGATATATATCATATGTAAAGATCTCGATGATTAAATACGTTACACTTATTTTTGCGGATAAATTAATCCATTACTTGTTTTCTAAACTAAACAAATTTCGCGTTGAGCGGTTAAATAGTGTTAAGTAATTATGATTTTAATGCACAACGATTAACAATTACTAAAATATCATAAATATGAAAAAGCTGTTAATCTTAGGGTCCGGGACGGGCGGAACAATTATGGCGAATAAAATGAGGAAAGACCTTCCCAGAGATGAATGGGATATTACTGTTATTGACCAGTTCAAAAAACATTATTACCAACCGGGATTTCTTTTTATCCCTTTTGGCTTGTATAAAGAAGCAGATGTTGTCAAACCTATGAATAGTTTTATGCCATTTGGTGTAAATATAATTCAATCAGAAATTGATAGGATTGAAGGGGAAAACAACCTTGTTTGCCTGAAGGATGGGGAAGTGCTAAAATACGATATTTTGATTATTGCCACGGGAACAAAGATATTCCCAGAGGAAACCCCGGGATTGAAAGGTGAATTATGGAGAAAGGAGATCTTCGATTTTTATACCATTGAAGGGGCAAAAGCACTTGCCCGGTTTTTTAAAACATGGGGCGGTGGCGATTTGGTGCTGAACATTGCCGAAATGCCTATTAAATGCCCGGTTGCACCTCTCGAATTTGTAATGTTTGCCGATGCATTCTTTATTGAAAGGGGCATACGCGACAAGGTCAATATTAAGTATGTTACACCTTTGTCTGGGGCATTTACAAAGCCAAGAGC
>CBDUSM010000154.1:0-4443 GCA_965369825.1 uncultured Bacteroidales bacterium | reverse complement strand
TAGCGGCAAATGGTTTAGCCGTTACAGGTGGAGCTGGTAATGATGATGCAAGGGTGCCATTTTGAAGATTCTTTTTCCGGCCCCATATCTTTTTTTTGTGAATTTAAAATACCCCACCTGCATCACCACCGACAGGTTTTCCATAAGGAATATCCCACATAAAATGGGGATCAGGATTTCTTTGCGGATGATGATTGCAAAAACAGCAATAATTCCTCCCAGGGCAAGACTGCCGGTATCTCCCATAAAAACCTGGGCCGGGTAACTGTTATACCATAAAAACCCTATACAGGCACCGACAAATGCACTGATGTAAATTGTCAATTCACCAATATTTGGGATGTACATGATGTTCAGGTAATCGGCAAAAATAATATTACCCGATACCCAGGCCAGAATTCCCAGGGTTGCACCAATTATTGCAGAGGTGCCAGTGGCTAAGCCATCCAGCCCGTCTGTAAGATTTGCACCGTTTGACACAGCGATAATTATAAGTATCACTATAGGAATGAAAATCAGGAAAGCCCACTTGTGTGATTTCTCGCCTAAGAATGATAAGAAAATAGCGTAATCAAATTCATTGTTTTTGAAAAAAGGAATGGTTGTTTTGGTTGAGTTTATTGGTTCTGGGGTGAATTTGTCACCTGGTGCTACCCTGCCATTTTCAGCTGTTTGGGCCAACACAGTGATCTCCTCCCGGCTTAATTTTTCCCTTATGACGATTGAATCACTAAAAAACATGGTTAACCCCACTATTAACCCTAACCCTACTTGTCCGAAAATTTTGAACTTCCCTGCAAGCCCTTTTTTGTCTTTTTTAAATATTTTTATATAATCATCAATAAATCCAATTAATGCCAGCCACCCAGTTGATATTAAAATCAAAACGATGTAAACATTATTTAGCTTTGCAAATAGAAGGGTAGGGAGCAAGATGGCGCCAAGAATAATCAACCCTCCCATACTTGGCGTTCCTTGTTTTGCGTTTTGTCCTTCTAATCCAAGATCCCTGACAGTCTCTCCAACTTGTTTCTTCTTTAGGTAGTTGATTAGGCTTTTCCCAAACAATAATGAGATGATAAGAGAAGTAGTTATCGCCAAAGCAGCCCGGAATGAAATGTATTCAAATAGCCCGGCACCGGGAAAGTTAAAAGTCTCTTCTAAATATTTAAACAAATAATAAAACATACTGGTAATTATGTTAGTTTATTTGATGATAGCCCTGTTTTTATAATTTCCTTATCATTGAAAGGATACCTTATCCCATTAATTTCCTGATAAGCCTCATGACCTTTCCCTGCTATCAGTATGATATCGCCAGGATTAGCCAATGCACAGGCTGTTTTAATGGCCTCTTTTCTGTCGATAATTTTTAAAATTTTCATTTGGTTTACTTCATCAACTCCTTTTATCATTCCTTCAATGATTACGGAGGGTGATTCTGATCTGGGGTTATCAGAAGTCAGAATAACTTTGTCGCTGTAGTCGCAAGCTATCATTCCCATTAATGGCCGTTTGGTTGCATCTCTGTCCCCTCCTGCACCAACTACAGTTATTACCTTTGCCTGAGATGGTTTTAGCGAGATAATAGTCATTAACACATTGTATAAGGCATCAGGTGTGTGCGCATAATCTACAATAGCAGATATGTTGTTATCGCTTCTTATTATTTCAAATCTTCCATCCGCCGTTTTTAAAGCACTGAGAGAGAGAAGTACTTTTTCTTTGTCTTCACCGAGCAGACTTGCTGTTGCATAGGCTGCTAAAAGATTGTATGCGTTGAATGTCCCTGCAAGTTGAACCCAAACATTATCTCCATCAATGAAAAGTTGCATACCTTCCAGGCTGTTCTCGATGACCTTGCATCTGAAGTCAGCCATTGACCTCAGGCTGTAAGTGTACTTTTTAGCCGGGGTATTCTGGAGCATCACGCTTCCATTCTTATCATCTGCGTTGGTTAATGCAAAAGCAGTGGAAGGTAAATGGTCAAAAAAACTTTTTTTTGTGGATATATATGAATCAAATGATTTATGATAGTCGAGATGTTCATGACTGATATTTGTGAATATTGCACCGTCAAACTTTAAACCTTCTATTCTATTCTGATCAATTGCATGTGAACTGACTTCCATGAAGCAAATGGAACAATTGCTTCTAACCATCTGATCAAGCAACCTGTTGATTTGCAATGCGTCAGGAGTTGTATGGGTCGAAGGGATTAATTGGTCGTTTATTCTATTATTTATTGTCGACAGCAGTCCGGCATTATAGTTAAGATCCCTGAAAAGATTGAAAAGTAAAGTGGCAACTGTCGTTTTCCCATTGGTTCCGGTTATTCCAATAAGTTTTATTTTGCTTGAAGGATGGTCATAGTAATTTGATGAAATAATTCCCAGCGCAAAGGAGGAGTTTTTAACCAGAATATAAGTAACATCGCTTGAACAGTGAACCGGAATTTGCTCACAGACAATACTCTGTGCCCCGATTTCAACTGCTCTGTTTATATAGTTATGGCCATCAGAATGCAGGCCTTTGATAGCAACAAAAAGGCAACCCTGCGTTACGTCTTTTGAGTCAAAATAGATTTGGGTAACCGGAATATTTTTCTCACCGATAATTTTAACTATCTCAACTTCCCTCAATATGTCTGTTAGCGTTCTTTTCAAAATAAATATCTATTAGTTTGATGCTAATATCAATGTAACTTCATCGCCGGTTTTGATCTTCTTACCGGGTTTTATAGATTGTTTTTTAACATGGCCACAACCATGTATTTTTGTTCGTAATCCTAAATTTTCAAGTAAATACACAGCATTTTTTGCTCCCATTCCAACTACATCCGGAACACATTGTCGGGGAGGTGTGTGTTTGCAAAATGTAATTTTCCCGTTATCTTTTTGAAGTGCCTCTCCCCAGTTACATTTCCCGGAATTATTTGTGTCGAGATCATAACCCAATGAAGAATAAATTGTGAGCAGATCTTCCTTATACCCTGTTTTTATGGTTGGCAGGCTTTTTTTGTCGGTTTGAACGATCTCTTCCTGAAAAATATTCATCTGTGTTGCATATACTTTGTCAGCAATCTCTTTAAATACCGGGCCAGCTACCAGGCTTCCATAGTATATGCCTTTTGAGGGTCTGTTAATAACTACAATGCATGAGTATTTTGGATTGTCAGCAGGGAAATACCCGACAAATGAAGCTTTGTAATCTGTTTTATTGTACCCCTCATTTTTATTGGCTAATTGTGCTGTTCCTGTTTTTCCGGCAATTTTATAAATCGGGTTTTTTAAATTCTCAGCAGTGCCTTGTTCAACAACGCCTTCGAGCAATTCTTTTGCCTTCTCGATGGTTTTGTTTGAACAGATGGATTTATTAATAACTTCTGTTTTAAATGTTTTTACAAGAACTCCCGACCTCATGATTTCTGTCACAAGCATTGGTTTAATCATTATACCGTCATTTGCAACGGCATTGTAGAAAGTCAGTAATTGAAGGGGAGTAAGGGCAACTTCATATCCTGTGGCCATCCATGGAAGGGAAAGATTTGACCACGAAGAATGATCCGGAGTTTTAATATCAGGTTTACCTTCCCCTTGTATTTCTATCCCCAGTGTGTTTTGTATGCCAAAACTGTATAGTCTTTCGCAGAATTTTTCCGGGTTGTTTTTGTAAGCTTCTTCAATAATCCCGGAGATACCTACATTTGACGAGTGCTCAAAAGCGGTTTTCATCGTAATGTTTCCATCGCCGATCTTATGAGAATCTCTCATGGTTCGGCCATAATAGACAGTCCAGCCATCACCGGTATAAATCGAATCATTAAGATCGATGAGCCCATCCTCCAATGCAGCCATCATTGAAATCAGTTTAAATGTTGATCCGGGCTCTGAACTTTCACCAATAGCATAATTGTAAATTTCTTCATAAATTCCGTTGTTGTTTTTTTTCAGGTTAGCAATAGCCTTAATATGACCGGTTTCAACTTCCATTAGAATGGCACAGCCATGGTGTGCATCATGTTCTTGCAATTGTTTTAGCAAAGCACTCTCAGCAACATCCTGAATATTCATATCGATTGTTGTAATAATATCACAACCATTCTGAGGTTCAATCTCGAATTCTTCATTCACAGGGGCCCAAACCCCCTGAGCCATCTTCCTGACAAGTCGCATCCCCCCTGTACCTCTTAAGTAATCACTATATGCACCTTCCAGGCCAACGTATGCATTTGCATTTTGAGATTCATAACCGATAGTCCTGGCTGCCAGTAGGCTAAATGGCATTTCGCGTTTTGTTCGTGGGATAATGATCAACCCACCTTTGTATTTACCCAACTTGAAAATAGGAAAGTGTTTTAAAGCATTAAGTTCGTTGTAAGTGACCCTACGCTTTATAAGGAAATAGCGATCTGTTTTGGTTCGTGCCTGCGTTATAATTTGC